>JBOHAD010000014.1:0-43048 GCA_050697555.1 Gaiellaceae bacterium
GCCTTCCCGCGCGTCGCGGGCTGGGTTCCTCCTGCCCCCGGCGCCTAGCCGCGCGTCGCGCCGGGCGCGCGCAGGTCGATCACGAGCGCGCGGAAGCGGACGCGCCTGTCGCCCTCGGGCGCGGCCGCGAGCGGCTCGACGCCGTAGTGCGCGTACGCCTCGCGCTCCTTCGCCGGCGAGATGCCGATGGCGTCGGAGTCGTCACCGAAGAGCCCGCGGTCGTCCTCCTCGTCATAAGTGGGCGCGTCCTTGACCACGTCGTCCGTCCAGGGGATCCTGAGCTCGTCCTCGACGAGCTCGACGCCGCGGAGCGGCACGAGCACGCGTGGGCGCGTGCCCCACACCCCGTTCCAGAGACCCAGCCATTCCGGTCGCCCGGTTGCGTCCTCCGCGAAGAGGAGATCGACGTAGCCGATCGACTTCCCGTTGGCGTCGACGACCTCGTGCCCGACGAGCGGGGTCAACTCTTCCTGCGAGTACGTCTCGAGCATGCGTATCGCCTCCTTGCGGAGACGATGCCCGCTCTTCCGCGGCTGAAACGACTAGTAGCGGTAGTCGTCGTCCTCGGTGGTCGTCTCGTCGGTGGTGGTGTCGTCCGTCTCAGTACCGGCCGCGGCGCCGCCGACGACGACCGTGCCCTCCATGCCCCGATCCCTGTGGTCGCCGACCGGGCAGTAGAGCTCGTACTCGCCGGCCTCCGTGAGCTCGACGGTGAGCTCGGCTGTCTCGCCGGCCCCGACCTCCCCGGTCTCCTCCTCGATCCCGTGGCCGTCGATCTCGAGCGCGTGCACCGTGCCGCCCTCGTTCCTGAGCACGAATGTGTACGTGCCGGGTTCGTCGAGCTCGACAGTGGCGGGCTCGAGCCCGAACTCCGTTCCGACGATCTCGATGACCTGTCCGGCGTCTCCGCCTCCCACGACCTCGCCGTCGTCTCCGCCCGAGCCACAGGCCGCGAGCGCGAGGGCAAGGAGCGCAAGGAGGACGAGGCGCATCATCGTCCCACCATACGAGGCCGCGCTGTGGCCGGATTGTTCCAGCCGAACCGACCTTCGCCTCCCTGCGAACAAGAGCGTAGCCCAGCAGAACCCGGACATGTCTTCGGCTAGACGCGCGGAGAGCGGAACCGCGCGACGCCCCGGGTCCGGCTCGGGGCGTCGGCGTTTAATGGCGTGGTGCGCGTATGGACGATCGGGCACGGGACGCGCCCCGCCGAGGAGCTCCTGGAGACGCTCACGCGCGCCGGTGTGCAAACGCTCGTGGACGTGCGCCGCTTCCCCGGCTCGCGCCGGAACCCGCAGTTCAACGGGGCGGCAGTCGCCGAGACGCTTGCCGCAGCAAGAATCTCCTACGCCCACGCCGTCGAGCTCGGCGGGCGTCGGGGCGGGGAGCCGGGTGAGGAGCGCTTCGGCTGCATCCGGGAGGCCGGCTTCCGGAGCTACGCGGCGCGCATAGGAACGCCGGCCTGGCAAGAGGCGCTCGCGGCGGCGCTCGCGGCGCGGGCTCCCTGCTTCATGTGCGCCGAGACGCTCTGGTGGCGCTGCCATCGGCGCTTCATCGCCGAGCTCCTCACCGCGCGGGGCGAGGAGGTGCTCCATCTGCTCGGGCCGCACGAGGCGCAGCCACACCGGCTGCTGGAGGAGAGCGCGGTCCGCGAGGGCAGGCTCTATCTTTGCGGAGAGCTCGTCGCGTGATCCTCGAGAACGGCGTCATCCGCACCCTCGACCCGGCGCTTCCCGTCGCGCGGGCACTCGCTGTCGCGGGCGAGCGGATCGCGGGCGGCGTGGGAACGCACGAGCGGGAGCTGGCGAGCCCTGAACGCGTCGACCTCGGCGGCCGCTGCGTTCTCCCGGGGTTCACGGACTCCCACGTCCACTTCATGCAGTGGTCGATGGCGCAGCGCCAGGTGCGGCTCGAGGGGACAGCCACGCTGGAACAGGCGGTGGCGCGCATTGCCGAGGCGGCCAGGCCCTCCGCCGACCGCTGGCTCCGGGGGACGGGCTGGCGGAGCGGCGACTGGTCGCCCGCCGTCGAGCCTACGAAGGAGGCGCTCGACCCCGTCACCGGCGACGTGCCGGTCGCCCTCATGGCGAAGGACGGGCACAGCCTCTGGCTCAACTCGGCCGCGCTCGCGCGCGCCGACGGGAGCCTCGCCGTTCCCGGCGGCGTCGTCGAGACTGACGAGCGCGGCGAGCCGACGGGCGTGCTTCGTGAGGAGTCCGCCTGGCAGTTCCGAGCGCGCTTCGTCTACGGCGAGACGCCGGCCGAAGAGTGGCTCGACGCGATGCGCGCCGGCATCAGGCTGGCGAGCTCGCGCGGCGTCACCGCGATGCACGACAAGGACGGCTGGCTCGGCGCCCTCGGCCTCTTCCAGCAGCTGCGCGACGAGGGGAGCCTCTCGCTCCGGGTCTGGCAATCAGTGCCGCACGAGCAGCTCGACGCACTGACGGACCTCAGCTTGGCGTCGGGCTTCGGCGACAACCTCCTGCGCGTCGGCTACATCAAGGCGTTCGTCGACGGCACCCTCAGCTCGCGGACGGCGCTCATGCTGGACGGAGGCGGCGTCGAGATCACTCCATACGAGGAGTTCGAGGAGATCGTGCGCAGGAGCGCACGGGCCGGCTTTCCAGTCGCGGTGCACGCGATCGGCGACCTCGCCAACCGCCGCGCGCTCGACGCCTTCGAGGCGACGCAGGACGAGTGGCGGCCGCGCGGCCTGCGCCAGCGCGTCGAGCACGCTCAGCTCCTCACCGAGGAGGACGTGGTCCGCTTCGGCGCCCTCGGCGTCGCCGCCTCGGTGCAATTCAGCCACGCGCCCTCCGACCGCGACATCGCCGACCGCCTCTGGGCCGGGAAGACGGAGCGGGCGTACGCCTTCCGGTCGCTCCTCGCGAGCGGCGCCCTGCTCGCCAACGGCTCCGACGCCCCGATCGAGGAGCTCGATCCGCTGCTCGGGATCCGCGCCGGCGTCCTCCGGACGCTCGACGACCGCGGCTCCTGGCACGCGGAGCAGGCCCTCACGGTCGAGGAGGCGCTCCACGCCACCTGCGTCGCCCCCGCCTGGCTCAGCGGCGACGAGCGCCGCCGCGGCAAGCTCCTTCCCGGCCACCTCGCCGACCTCGTCGTCCTCGACCGCGATCCCGTCACCTGTGCGCCTGAGGAGCTCGCCGACGTTCACGTCGCGGCCACGATGCTGGGCGGCCGGTGGGTCCACAACCCACCGCCCTGGGACTAGGTCGCGATGAGCGTCGCGATGACGCCGAGGAGGCCGGCGACGGTCGCTCCGGCGAAGACGAACTGACCGTTCTGGAAGGAGGCCACCTGCGTGCGAAGATCGCGGATGTCCTCCCGGAGCTCTCGGCGGGTGCGATCCAGCTCCGCCGCCAAGCGAGCCTGGCCCTTCTCGAGCGCAGCCTGGCCTCTCACGAGGGCGACCTGTCCCTCTCGCAGCGCGGCAAGCTCCCGCTGGATGCTCCACTCCTCGGCAGCCATCCCCGGGAAGGATGCCCGGCCGGCCTGGCCCGGGCAAGTGGCCGTTGGAGGCGGATACTACAATGAGCCTATGCGCACCATGAGGCCAGTGCACGACGCGCAGTGCTCCGTCGCTTGTACGGCCGACATCATCGGCTCCAAGTGGACGGCTGTCATCGTCCACGACCTCTCCGAGGGGGCGCGCCGCTTCTCGGAGCTCGAGCGCTCGTGTCCAGGGATCAGCCCTCGGACGCTCTCCGAGCGACTGCGCGCGCTGGAGCAGGACGAGCTGGTCGTCCGGCACAGCGGCCGGCGTCGTGTCGAGTACGAGCTCACGGAGAAGGGCGAAGCGCTCCTCCCGATCATCGACGCCATGCGCCGCTTCGGCCACGAGTGGCTCGTGCCCGAGCACGGGCACACGCACGGCGAGGCCGTCATCCCGGCGTCCAACTAGCGAGGGAGGTCGGCGAAGGCGAGCAGGGTCTCGCGCGCGGCGGCGACGCCGAGCGGAACGTAGCGCTCGAGCAGCCGCTCGTTCGGCGAGTGGATGTTCGAGCCCGGAAGCGCGAAGCCCGTGAGGATCGTCGGCACGCCTCTGTCGGCGAGCGCGGGGACGATCGGCAGTGTTCCGCCGCTGCGGAGGAGAAGGGGCCGGCGGCCGAGCGACCGCTCGAAGGCCGCCTCCGCGAGCTGGACGGCGGGCGCGTCCGGCGGAATCAGGCCTGCCGGGGCGGACGACCACCGCTCCACCTCGAGCTCGGCGGCGTCGGGGGCGGCGTCGCGCAGGAGCCGCTCGAAGGCTGCCGCCGTCTCGTCGACGTCCTGGCCTGGTGCGAGCCGGATGGAGACGTTCGCCTGGGCTGCGACCGGAAGCACCGTCTTCTGGAGGTCGGGCTCTCCTCCCCGGATGCCGTTCACGTCGACGGAGGGGCTGGCAAAGGTGCGGCCGTAGAAGTCGGAGGCTGCCTCGCGGTCCATCGGCGACGCGCCCGCCGCGGCGAGCACCTCGGCGCCCGGGTCGAGCTCGTCCCAGGAGAGCCGCTCCTCCTCGGTCGGGGGCGTGACGCCGGCGAGCAGCTCCTCGGGAACGGCCACGACCGCGTCGAGCGCGCGCATGAGGGCGTGGATCGCGTTCAGGGCGGCCCCGCCGAAGAGGCCCGAGTGCAGGTCGGCCGCGCCGCTCCTCAGGCGGACGTGGAAGTAGACGAGCCCGCGCGTCCCCAGGTTGAAAGCGGGCGTGTCCAGGCGAGGCATGGCGCTGTCGAAGATGACGCAGGCGTCGGCGCCACGCTCGTCCGCGGCCAGGAAGTCCACGATCGAGCGACCACCGACCTCCTCCTCGCCGTCGAAGGCGACGCGCACGTTGACGGGCAGAGCGCCCTCGCGCGCGAGGTTTTGCGCCGCCTTGAGGGCCAGGTACGAATTGCCCTTGTCGTCCGCCACTCCGCGTGCGTAGACGTAGCCGTCCCGCACCTCGGGCTCGAACGGCGGCGACTCCCAGAGGTCGAGCGGCGCCGGCGGCTGCACGTCGAAGTGGCCGTAGAGGAGGACGGTCGGCGCATCCTTTCCATCCCGGCAGGCCGGGATCTCGCCGAGCGCGAGCGGCATCGCCTGCGTGTCGACGAGCTCAGCCTCTCCGCCGGCGGCGCGGACGAACTCGCAGAGCCATTCGCCCGCGCGGCGGACGTCCTCCGCGTGCGCGGGGTCGGCGCTGACGCTCGGGATGCGGAGCCAGTCGAAGAGCTCCTCGAGCCACTGGGCAGGCGCCGGGTCGTTCACGGCCGCGGAGTCTAAAGACGTCGGTTGGTCCGACCGAAGTGATGGTGTGGTGGTCGGCTCGTGAAGCCCGCACTGGTGTACGTCGGCCTTGCGGTCGGCGTAGCCTGCCGCAAGGTTTTCGAACGTCGGCGCGGGCGTCGTGTGAGTCCGTCTGGCGCTTAGCCTAGGCGGCCACGTCGCGCAGCTTCTGCGACTCGGCCAGCGCCTGGAGCTTCTTCAGGCTCTGGTTCTCGATCTGGCGCACCCGCTCGCGCGTGACGTTGAACGTGCGGCCCACCTCGTCGAGGGTGCGCGGGTGCTGGCCGTCGAGTCCGTAGCGAAGCTCGAGGACGCGTCGCTCGCGGAGCGAGAGCGAGCCGAGGATGTGCTTCAGCGCCTCCCTGCGGAGGGTCGTCTCGGCCGCCTCGTCCGGAAGAGCGACGTTCTCGTCGGCGAGGAAGTGCCCGAATTCCGACTCCTCCTCGTCGCCGACGGGCTTCTCCAGCGAGATGGGCGCCTGCGCGCTGCGCCGGATCTGCTCGACCTCCTCGACCTCGATCTCGAGCTCCCGCGCGATCTCCTCCGCGGTGGGCTCGCGCCCGAGCTCGCCGAGGAGCTTGCGCTCGGTGCGGCCGATCTTGTTCAGCTTCTCGACCACGTGCACGGGCATGCGGATCGTGCGGGCCTTGTCGGCGAGCGCACGGGCGACCGCCTGGCGGATCCACCACGTCGCATAGGTCGAGAACTTGAAGCCCTTGCGATAGTCGAACTTCTCCGCCGCCCGGACGAGCCCGATCGTCCCTTCCTGGATGAGGTCGAGGAAGGGCAGGCCCTGGTTGCGGTAGTTCTTGGCGATCGAGACGACGAGTCGGAGGTTCGACTCGACCATCTTCTGCTTCGCGCGGTGGTCGCCGCGCTCGATCCGCTTGGCGAGCTCGACCTCCTGAGCGGCGGTGAGGAGCGGCACCTTGCCGATGTCCTTGAGAAAGAGCTGGAGTGCGTCCGTCGAGATCTCACGGGCCTCGGGCTCGAGATCGAGCTCCTGCTCGCCCCCGGCCGCATCGACCACGTCGATGTGGAGCTCCTCGAGCGCCTGGTAGAACTCGTCGAGTTGCACGGGCTCCAGGTCGAGCTCGTTGAGGGCGAGCGCGATCTCCTCGTGCGTGAGGAAGCCGGCCTCCTGGCCCTGCCGAACGAGCGCCTTGGCGTCGTCGTGCTCGAGCATCAGCGCCGCTCCTCCAATCCCCTTCCTCTCCTCCACTCCGAAACCCCCCGTCTCATGACCGTAGTGGTGGTACCGGCTTCCGTCAACGGACGCTCTGTGCCGATTCTCCCTTCTGTGCGCCGCGACTCTTGCATGCCTGCCGGACGTTCGCCATGGGCCGAATGGCCCATCTTTTCGGCGTCAGGGTCCTATGGCTTCAAGACGGGAAAGAAGGCGTTCCGCTTCCCTTCCGTAGAAGCCGCCGCCTCGGGCCTGGCGGAGCTGGCGTTTTGCCTCCTCGACTTCGCCGAGCCACGAGAGGCAGAGGCCGAGATGGTAGCGCACGACGCCGGCGTCGGAGTGGTCGCGCGCGAGCGGCCCGAGCCGGGAGAAGGTCTGGGAGGGATCGTCCTTGTCGAAGCGCCCGACGGCCGCCGCCACCTGCGCCGCCAGGCTCCCGGGCTCGAGCTCGGCCGCACCGAGAAACGCCTCACCCGCGGAGACCGGCCGGCCCGCACGCTGGTAGGCGGCCCCGAGCAAGAGCCAGTCCGCCGCGTCGCCCGCCTCCGCCCGACGCTCGAGCTCGGCAAGCTGCCGCTCGGGCGCCAGGCCCTCGAGCTCGGGCACCTCGGGAAACGGCGCGACGAAGGGCGGCCGGCCCGGCGCCATCTCCGGATGGAGCAGATCCTCGGCCCGAAGGGCGGCAGGAGAGTCGGGGTCGCGTCTCTTGGCCTCGCGCCACTCGCGCTCGGCGGCGGTCTCCTCCTCCCCGCTCGCCAGGAATGCCAGCCCGAGGTGGAGCCGGGCCACGCCGCTGTCCGGGTTCTCGTCGACGAGGCGCCGCAGCCTCTCGACGGTTCCGTCAGGCCACGCGGCGATCGCCGCGCCGACCGCGGCCTCCACGGAGTCCGGATCGTCCGCGAGGATCTCCTCGAAGCGATCCCGGGCGGACGACCGCTCGCCGTCGTCGAGGAGTGTCTCCGCCTCCCGGAGCCCGCGGGTCTGCGGATCGTCGCGCGCGAGAAGGCTGAGCTCGAGTGGGGGCGCGGGACGCGGCGCGCCGGGCTCGCCCGCGCTCCCGTCCTCGGTCTGAAGAACGGTGACGCCGACGACGACGGCCGCCGAGACGGCCGCCGCGGCGGCGACGAGAACGCGCGTGCGCGTGCGCGGAGTCATCGCCTGCGAGCGTAGCCCGGGCGCCTCCGGGCCGGGCGCAGCGCGTCGCTATACTTCCTGAAGCAATGACCTCGTACCGGGATCTGCTCCAACAGGTCAAGTCCGAGATCGCCGAGGTGGACGCCCGCCGGGCGCAGGAGCTCATCGGCTCCGACTCGACCGCGATCGTCGACGTGCGCGAGCAGGAGGAGTGGGACGAGGGCCATCTTCCAGGCGCCGTGCACGTGCCGCGCGGGCACCTCGAGTCGCGCATCGAGAGTGCCGTGCCCGATCGCTCTCGCAGCGTCGTCGTCTACTGCGCCTCCGGGAATCGCTCCGCCTTTGCGGCGAAGACGCTCGAGGAGCTCGGCTACGACGACGTCGTCTCCCTCGCCGGCGGCTTCACCGACTGGAAGCGCAACGGCCTGCCCTACGAGATCCCCCGCGCCCTGGATGCCGACAAGCGCCGTCGCTACTCGCGCCACCTCCTCATCCCCGAGGTGGGCGAGGCGGGCCAGACGAAGCTGCTCGACTCGCGCATGCTGCTCATCGGCGCCGGCGGGCTCGGCTCCCCCGCCTCGCTCTACCTCGCCGCCGCCGGCGTCGGGACCCTCGGCATCGTCGACGACGACGCCGTCGACGAGACGAACCTCCAGCGCCAGATCGTGCACTCGACCGAGCGCCTGGGCGAGTCGAAGGCAGACTCCGCCAAGCGGACGATCGAGGCGCTCAACCCGGACGTCACGGTGAAGGTGTTCAAGGAGCGCCTCACCTCGGAGAACGTGGACCGCATCCTCGGCGAGGGCTGGGACGTGATCGTCGACGGCGCGGACAACTTCCCCACGCGCTACCTCCTGAACGACGCCTCCATCTGGCACGACATCCCTGTCGTCCACGGCTCGATCTACCGCTTCGAGGGCCAGACGACGGTCTTCAAGCCGAAGGAGGGGCCGTGCTACCGCTGCCTCTTTCCGCAGCCGCCGCCGCCTGAGCTCGCGCCCAGCTGCGCGGAGGGAGGCGTTCTCGGCGTCCTCCCGGGCATCGTCGGCTCGCTCCAGGCGAACGAGGCGCTTAAGCTCGCGCTCGGGATCGGCGAGCCGCTCGTCGGCCGCCTGCTCCTCTTCGACGCGCTCGAGACGCAGTTCACCGAGATCGCCCTCCGCCGCGACCCCGAGTGCCCGGTCTGCGGAGAGAACCCGACGATCACCGAGTACGTCGACTACGTCGAGTTCTGCGCCGGCCGGCCCGCGCAGGTGACGTCGTGATCCGGGTTCGCATCCCACCCACTCTGCGCGGCGAGGTCGGCGGGGCCCGCGAGATCGAGGCCGCCGGCGACACCGTGCGCGAGCTGCTCGACGACCTCGCCGAGCGCTTTCCCGCGCTGGGGCGGCAGGTGCTGGAGGACGGCCAGGGGCTCGCGCCCTTCGTCAACGTCTACGTGGACAGCGAGGACGTGCGCACGCTCGAGGGGCTCGACACGCCCGTGCGAACGGGCGCGACGGTCATCCTTCTCCCCGCCATGGCCGGCGGTGAGCGAACGTTGACGCAGTCCCTTCTGGAAACCGTGGGCTCGACGCCGCTCGTGGAGCTGACGCGGCTCGCCCCCCACGAAGGCGTCCGTCTCTACGCCAAGCTCGAGGGCCAGAACCCCACGGGCTCGATCAAGGACCGCGTCGCGAAGGCGATGGTCGAGGCCGCGGAGGCCTCCGGCGAGCTGGAGCAGGGCCGCGAGCTGCTCGAGCCGACGAGCGGGAACACCGGCATCTCGCTCGCGATGGTCGCGAAGCTCAAGGGCTACCCGTTGACGTGCGTGATGCCCGAGAACGCCACCTCCGAGCGCGTGAAGCTGCTCGCGCTCTACGGCGCGAAGATCGTGCTCTCGCCGGCCTCCGAAGGCTCCAACGGCGCCGTGCGGGTGGCGCTCCGGACGGCCGAGCGCGACCCGCGCCTCTTCATGCTCAACCAGTACGGGAACGAGGCCAACCCCCGCGCCCACTACGAGGGAACGGGCGCCGAGATCGCGGACGCCCTCCCCCGGGTCGACGCTCTCGTCGCCGGGCTCGGCACCGGCGGCACCCTCATGGGCGCGGGGGAGCGCCTCCGGGAGTCCTTCCCCGACGTCGTCGTCGTGGCGGCCGAGCCGCTGCAGGGCGACCTCGTGTACGGGCTCCGGTCGCTCGCCGACGGCTACGTGCCGCCGATCCTGGACGTCTCCCGCCTCGACCGCAAGCTGCTCGTCTCCAACGAGGAGTCGGTCGCGGCCCTGCGGCTGCTCCTCGAGCGGGAAGGCATCTTCGCGGGAGTCTCATCCGGCGCCGTCGTCCACGTCGCGCGGCGGATCGCTGAGGAGCTCGAGGAGGGCGTCGTCGTCTGCGTCCTCGCCGACGGCGGCTGGAAGTACCTCTCCGCCGACTTCTGGACGGCCGAAGATGCCGGCGCCTCGATGGAGGACCGCATCTGGTGGTGATCCCGGCCGAGGTGCGCTCGGCGCTCGTCGAGCACGCCGAGGCCGAGGCCCCGAACGAGGCTTGCGGGTTCATCGTCCTCCGCGCGGGCGCGGCCGAGCGATACGTCCCGGCCGAGAACGAGGCTGCGAGCCCGTACCGCTTCGAGCTCAAGGCCGACCCGGAGGTCTGGTTCCTCGAGGACGAGGGCTACGAGCTCGCCGTCTTCCACTCCCATCCGTCGAGCCCCCCGCGGCCTTCGCGCACGGACGTCGAGAACATCGGGCTCTGGGCAGGGCGGCCCTACGTGATCCTCTCGCTCCGCTCGGGCGAGCTCGCCGCCTGGCGGATCGTTGACGGCCGGATCGACGTCGTGGGGCTCGCCTGACCTTTCGTGGCCGCGCTCGCGGGAACTTTCGGGGACGCGGCGTAGTCGAAGGGAGGATGAGAACGCTCACCTTCTTCGCAACCCTCCTGACGGCCGCCCTCCTCCTCGCCGGCTGCGGCGGAAACGACGACGCCGGCGACGACAGCGCCGGCGGCACCCCACAGGCCTCGGGCATCGCCGCCGGCCCGGGCATCTCGATCGAGGAGGCGCTCGCGTCCACGTCGGACGAGCAGCTCCTCGTGAACGGGAACCTCCTCGCGCAGGGCGGCGAGGTGCGCTTCTGCTCCGCTCTCGCCGAGTCCTTCCCGCCTCAGTGCGGCGGCCCGTCGCTCTTGGTCGAGGGCCTGAAGCTCGAGGAGGTCGACGGCCTCGTGACGGAAGGCGACGTGAGCTGGACCGACCGGCCCACCCAGCTCCTCGGGGTCGTCGAGGACGGCGTGCTGACGGTGAGTCAGAATGCCACGGCGTGAGCGTCCCTCGCCTTCGGCTCGGTCCCGTGGGGGAAACCAGGTTTCCCCCACATGCCCCCTTCTTCGATGCTGTGGAGGAACCTCCCGGTTCCCCCACACCCCCTCCACATGCTCATAGGCCAAAGGTTGGCCTATGAGCACTCCCTATCCCGAGGGTTGGAACGAGGTTCGCGGCGCGCTCCAGCGCGGCTACCGCTTCAAGGACTTCAGAGAAGCCGTCGCCTTCGTGAACCGGCTCGCCGAGACGGCCGAGGAGGCGAATCACCATCCGGACATCGCAATCAGCTGGAACGCGGTCACGGTCCGCTGGTGGACGCACACGAAGCGGGCGATCACCGATCGTGACGTCGAGATGGCACACCGCACCGATCAGCTGGCGCATGGGCGCTAGCGCGCTCGCCGCTGCGCTCCTGCTCCCGGCGTGCGGGGCCGAGGGCGGCAACGGTGGTGGTGGCGGCGGCGATGGGCCGGCCGGTCGGCCCGGGCCGGCGGTCGAGCTCCAGGTTCAGTTCTGGGCGGACGGAGCCCGCACGGACGGGCTGACTGCCACGCTGATGTGCGATCCGGCGGGCGGCACCCATCCCCGCCCCGACGAGGCCTGCGCCGCGCTCGCGGCGCATCCCGAGGCGCTCGAGCCCGTGCCCGCGGACGCAGCCTGCACGCAGATCTACGGCGGCGACGAGACGGCCGAGGTGACCGGCGTCGTCACCGGGCAGCAGGTGAAGGCGGGCTTCAGCCGCGAGAACGGATGCGAGATCGCGCGCTGGGATGCGCTCGCGCCTCTGCTCCGGCTCACCGACTGACCCGCAGGGTCACGCGATCGAACACCGGGGGCGAGAACGGGACGCGGTAGCCGTCGCTCGCCACGACCGTGATGGTGTGCCGGCCCGGAGGGAGCCCGGCGAGCGTGACCCCTTCCGCCCAGAAGTCGACCGTCTCCGGGCTCGAGGGGATGATCTCCTGGGCCGGCGGCAGCCCCTCCGCGTCGATGAACGCGTGAAGGTGCCCGGTCCTCCCGCTCGTGTCGCCGTCGGGCTCGTGGAGCTCGAACCCCGTCACCCGCACCTCGAGCGCCACCGGCGCGGAGACCGTGGCGCCCCCTTGCGGGCTGACGATCTCAACCTTTCGGGCGGCGGCCGTCTGCTCGTCGACCGTCTCCGCACCGGTCGCGGGCTCCATCGCGGGCGGAGCCTCCTCGTCGTCACCCGAGCACGCCGCGAGGACGAGAGCCATGCCCACGACGACGAGGGTGAGGGACGAGGCGAGGCGCGCCCGCCTCGTCCGCTCGCGGAGCCCTATCCCCGGGGGGTCTTGGGAACCGTGACGGTTGTGTTGCACGTCGTCGTGTTGCCCGCCTGGTCCTTCCCCGTGTAGGTGATCGTGTAGACGCGGCCGTCGCCGCCGTCGGCGCGCTCGGCGCGCAGCGTCCCGCTCGTGTCGGGAGTCCCTACGCTCCAGCCCTGGATGTCGTTGGGAACGTCCTCCGGGCCCGTGCCCGCGTCGGGCTCGTCGCTCGTCACCGAGGCGAGCTCGAAGCCCCCCGGGCCTGAGGTCGCGTCGGTCAACTCGACCGCGACGGCGATCGTCACGAGCTTGTGGTTGGGCGGCCAGAGCCTGTTCGGAGTCGCGCTGCAAGTGAGCGTCGGCGCCGTCGCGTCGATCTTGAAGGAGACGGACTTCGCCTCCTCGGCGTTGCCCGCCTCGTCCGTCGAGCGATAGTCGACCGTGTGCTCGCCGTCGGCACTCACGATGAACGGCTCCGTGTAGGGCGTCCAGTCTCCCCCGTCGAGCCTGTACTCGGTGGAGGCGACGCCCGATCCGTTCCCGTCGTCGGCCTCGAGCGTGACCGTCACGGGAGAGACGTACCAGCCGTTCTCGCCGTCCGGCTCGGCCGGATTGAGCGTTGCCGTCGTCGTCGGAGGCGTGACATCGTCGCGGCCGTCGACGAGGAAGTAGTCGAAGGCGACGACGCGCGACTCCGCCTGGTTCACGCCCATCGCCTGCAGGCCGAACATCGGGCTCACGTTCGCCGTGTTCTCGACCGTGGCGCCCATCGCCGTCCAGGTCTGTCCGTCGAAGCTGTACTCGCCCGTGTAGGTCGTGCCCGTCTTCGTCAGGCGCAGCCAGAACGGCCCGTCGTCGTTCGCCGCCGCGACGTTCGCGTTCGGCTGCGGATTCTGGACGATGCCGCCCACCTCGGAGCGGAGCTCGATGCGGTTGATCCTCCCGGCGCCCTGGTCGGCGATCACGTTGAACTTCACGTAGTTGTCGTCATCGGTGTAGACGAAGAACCCGGCCTGCTGGAAGCCCTGGTCGATCGTCGCGTCGAGCTTCGTCTCGAGGACGTAGTCGGCCGGGGCGTGGTCGGGCGTCTGGAGAACGAGGTTCTTCGGGCCGCTGTTCCCGGTGCCGTAGACGTCACCGGGCTGCGTGTCGATCTCGAGCGCCCCGTTCGTCACGCGGTACGCGCTCGCGTCCTCGCGGACGATCGCGTTCCAGCGGCACCTGTCGAGCGCGTTCCCGTCGAACTCGTCGTCCGGCGTGTCCAGCGGCTCGAGCGGCGCGTCCGGCGAGAAGCGGAACCAGTCGAACTGCGCCTGGATGTCGGGCGCCGTCGAGTTGCCCTTGAGAGAGAAGACGCCGACATGCGGGTTCGAGATCCCCGCCAGCGCCGCCGGCCGGCCGACGCTCGTGAAGGAAGTGCCGTCCGCGGAGTAGGCCGCGGTCAGGGTCGTCCCGTCGCTCGCGATCCGCAGGTAGAAGGTGGTCGGGAACCCGGCCGGAACGCCGATCGAGTCGCCGGCCTCGTTGCGGGGCGACCCGTTCGCCTCGCGGATGAACTCGATCCGCCGAGCGCCGGCCCAGAGCAGGTCGAGCTTGGCGTAGTTGTCGTCGTCCCCGTACACCAGCAGGCCAGCCTGCTGATAGTTGGTACTCGGATCGAACGTGACCTTCGTGGTCGCCTGCCAGCTCGCGTCCGGGAGCGGCTGAAGGATGAAGTCGCCGGCGCCGGTCGAGCCGCCGTAGATGTCGCCGTTGGAGGCGTCGAGCGTGAGGACGCCGTCTCCCACCGAGAAGCCGCCCTGGCTCTCGCGCACGATCGTCGTCCATCGCTCGCGGTCGAGCTCGGTGCCGTCGAACTCGTCCGAGCGCACGCCGGGGCAGCCGCCGAGGTCGGGCGGCTGGTTCACCTTGATCTCGACCGTGTCGGTGCCCGAGGCGCCGCCCTCGTCGGTGGCGGTCACCTTCGCGGTGTAGGTGCCGGGGTTCTGGTACGTGTGGGTGACGTTCTGCCCGGACCCGGTCTGGCCGTCGCCGAAGTCCCACTCGTACGTGACGGCCTGGCCCTCCGGATCGGTGGCCTCCGCGCTGAACTCGACCGCGAGCGGTGCGGTGCCCTGTGTCGGGTCGGCCGACGCCGTCACGCTGGGAGCGGCGTTCAGGGAGACACCCTTCCCGTTGAAGTCGATCCAGTTGATGTTGAAGAGGCCGTCGTTCCCGGGGTTGTTGTAGAAGACGAAGAAGAGCTCGTGCGTCCCGCCCGGGTCGCTGATGGGTGCCGTGACGTTCTTGTACGTCTGCCAGCCGCCCGTGGGAGCGACGTACCCGGTGTCTGAGATCATCGGACCGTCCGGCGAGTCGACGTGCACCTCGATCCGCCCGCCCCAGCCGGCCGAGGCCCAGCGGTACGTGACCGAGTCGATGTTGAGGAGGTTCATCGGCTCGAACGAGACCCAGTCGCCGTGCGCGATGAAGCCGATGTTCTGGCCGCCGCCCTCGACGTCGCCGGTCGTCTCGACGACGATCCCGTTCTGGTCGGAGTAGTGCTCAGCCTGCTTGCGCTTCGGCTGCAGGACGTGGAGGTCGCGGCCGGTGAGCGGGTCGACGTCCGGAGCGCCCTCGTCCGTGTAGGTCGCCTCGATGACGTAGAAGAGGTCCGCCTCGTCCCCGTGCCCCTCGTCCTTCTGGGTCTGGATGACCCCCGAACAGCCCGTGTACTGCTCGAGCGGGTGGGCGTGCTCGTCGTGTCCGAGCGCGGGCTGGACGACCACCTGTGAGCAGTCGATCGCCGCGTCCTCCGGATCCGTGACCGAGACGTCGTAGGCGACCTGGTCGCCGAACTCGAAGAACCCGCCGTCGACCGGCGCCTCGATGGTCACGGTCGGCCGTGTGTTTCCGGCCGAGATGAGAACGTTGGCGACCCCGGTCTTCCCGGACGTATCGGTGACGGTGAGCTGGGCCGTGTAGTTCCCTGCCGCCGTGTACGTATGCGTCGGATGCGGCTCCGTCGAGTCGACCGTGCCGTCGAACTCGAAGTCCCAGGCGAAGGTGATCGTGTCGCCCGGGTCGGGGTCGCGTGACCCCTCGCTCGAGAACTGCACGGTGAGCGGGACGGGGCCGGAGTCGGGATCGGCGCTCGCCTCGGCGATCGGCGAGCGCGAGCCCTTGACGTAGTCGATGCGGTAGAGCCCGGAGTCGGGATTGGCGCCGCCGAACCCCGTGCCCCACTCGAGCAGATACATCGACCCGTCGGGGCCGAACTCCATGTCCATCGGCCGCAAGAACTCGAAGTTCGGCACGTGGTCGTTGATCTTCAGGAGCTCGCCGCTCGAGTCGAGCCTGAACTCCTTGACGTAGTTCCGCCCCCACTCGTAGAAGAAGGGCGTGTCGTCGAAGTACTCGGGGAACTTCGTCTCGGAGCCCGAGCTCGCGTCGTAGTGGTAGACGGGCCCGGCCATGGGGCACGCGCAGCCGCTGCCCAGCTCGGGAAACTCCGTCGAGACGCCGTACGAGTACCAGACCTGGGCCTGCTCGGCCGCCGGGAGCTGGGTCAGACCCGTGTTGTTGGGCGAGCCGTTGACCGGCGCCGCGCAGTCGAACTCCGGACCGGACTGGCCGGTGGAGAAGTCGTAGTCGTGGTAGGCGAAGTTCGGACCGACGCAGTACGGCCAGCCGTAGTTGCCGGACTCCTTGATCACGTTCCACTCGACGTGGCCCGCGGGGCCGCGATCCGGGTCCGGCGAGCCCGCGTCGGGGCCGTAGTCGGCCAAGAAGGCCCAGCCCGTCTCCGGGTCGACGTCGAACCGGAACGGATTGCGGAAGCCCATCCCGTAGATCTCCGGGCGCGTCTGGGCCGTGCCGGGCGCGAACAGGTTCCCGGCCGGGACGGTGTACGTGCCGTCCGCCTCCGGGTGGATGCGCAGCAGCTTCCCGCGCAGGTCGTTCGTGTTCGCGGACGTTCGTTGCGCGTCCCAGGCCGAGCGGCCCGCCCGCTCGTCGATCGGCGTGTAGCCGTCCGAGGCGAACGGGTTCGTATTGTCTCCGGTCGAGACGTAGAGGTTTCCGTCACCGTCGAAGTCGAGCGAGCCGCCGGCGTGGCAGCACTCCTGCCGCTGCGTCTCGATCTCGAGGAGCACCTGCTCCGAGGAGGGTTCGAGCGTGTTCCCGTCGACGGTGAAGCGCGAGAGGACGTTCTCGCCGCACGTGCTCGCGCCCTGGTTCGCCGGCCCGCACGGAACGGAGCCCGGCCGCGCGTAGTAGAGGTAGATCCAGCCGTTCGTCGCGAAGCTCGGGTCGAGCGCCAGGCCGAGGAGGCCGTCCTCCTGCCCCGTGTAGACGCTGAGCTGGCCGGCGAGAGCCGTCTGCTGCGTGCTCGGCTCGAAGATCTTGACGGCGCCGCCCCGTTCGATGAAGAAGACGCGCCCGTCGGCGGCAATCTTCAGTTCGAACGGGTCCGATGTGTTGTCGTCGAGCGTGACCTTCGCGTAGTTCGCCCAGACCGTGCCGCCGCAGTCGCCGGGCGCGACCCCGGCCGCCCACCTGATCCCACCCAGCATGTGCTGGCGGAAGAGCGGCTCCGAGAAGCTCTCCGACGTGTGCCCGCCGCCGGTGTACCAGGCGCGGCCGCCGTCGTAGTCGTGACACCACGCCGTGGGGTGGTCGAACCCCATGTTCCCGCCCGAGTACGTGGTCTCGTCGAGCGTCGCCAGGACGTGGACGTCGCCTCGCGGGTTGGTCTGGAAGTTGTACCACTCGTCGAAGCGCGTCCACCGCTCGGGCAAGGGCTCGGTGGAGGGGTGAACGTGGTCGGCGACCTTGACCGTCGCAGTCTGGTTCGCCGGATGGCTGTCGAAGTAGGCGCCGACGAGCCCGCCGTACCACGCCCACGTGTACTCGGTATCCGAGGCGGCGTGGATGCCGGCGTAGCCGCCGCCGCCCTGGACGTAGCGCTCGAAGGCGGCCTGCTGCGCGTCGTCAAGGACGTCGCCAGTCGTCGAGAGCCAGATGACGGCGTCGTACTGCGCGAGGTTCGCGTCGTTGAAGGCGGCCGCGTCCTCGGTCGCGTCGACCTCGAAGTTGTTCGCCGCACCCAGCTCCTGAACCGCGGCGATGCCGGCGGGGATCGAGTCGTGGCGAAAGCCGGCCGTCTTCGAGAAGACGAGCACCTTGAACTCCGGTGTCTGGGCGGCCGCCGTGCCGGCGCCGAAGCCCAGAGCCGAGATCGCCAGAAGGACAGTCAGGATGAGCGAGCTGACGAGCCGGCGCATGTTTCCCCCGTTCTCACGCGAACCGAGCGCGGTATGAAAAGTTTTGAAATGCCCTCCGTTAGAACCTGCCTGCGAGCGAAAGCTCCTGCAAAGCCGCGGCAGTGTTAACCGGGGTCGGCCGGGCTGTCAACCTCGAGCGGCCGGAGCGCCGGGTAGAGCGATCTAAAGCGCTCGTACCCGGCGGCGTAGGCGCGCTCCCAGGCCGGGTCGGGCTCCACGACGTCGCGCACGCCGACACAGGCTCGGACAGCCTCGTGCACGTCGGAAAAGACGTCGCCTGCAACGCCGGCGAGGAGCGCCGCTCCGTACGCCGCGCCCTCCTCCACCGCGGTTCGCTCGAGGGGGACGCCGAGGACTGAGGCCGCGATCCTGAGCCAGAGCTCGCTCCGGGCTCCGCCGCCGGACACGCGTCCCACCTCGGGCCGCAGGCCGAGCCCTGCGAGGAGTTCGAGGGAGTCTCGGAGGCCGTAGGCGACGCCTTCGAGCACGGCCCGGGCGAGGGCGCCACGATCGTGGCGAAGCGAGAGGCCGGTGAAGGCGCCGCGGGCGCCGGGGTCGGCGTGCGGGCTTCGCTCGCCTGCCAGGTACGGAAGGAAGACGGCCCCTTCCGCCCCGGGCGGCCACGATTCCGCCTCCGCGACCAGCGAGGCGTAGTCCTCCTCGGGCGCGAACGCGTCGCGGAACCACCTCAGCGAGCCTGCGGCGGAGAGCATCACCCCCATCGCGTGCCAGGTGCCCGGCACGGCGTGGCAGAAGACGTGGACCCGAGCCTCGGGATCGGCCGCGAACGACGGCAGGACGGCGAAGACGACGCCTGACGTGCCGAGCACGACCGAGAGCGGGCCGGGGCGGTCGACGCCGACGCCGAGCGCGCCGGCAGCCTGGTCGCCCGCGCCGGCGGCGACGGGGACGCCGTCGGCCGTCTCGCCCGAGACCACGGGGGACTCGAGGGCGCGCGGGAGCCAGTCCGCCGGGAGCTCGAGCGCCGCCAGGACCTCCTCGCTCCAGCGGCGCCCGGCCACGTCGAAGAAAAGCGTCCCCGACGCGTCCGCGACGTCGGTCGCCCGCCTGCCGGTGAGGCGGAGGCGGACGTAGTCCTTCGGCAGGAGGACGTGCGCGATGCGTTCGTAGATCTCGGGCTCGTTCTTCCGGAGCCAGAGGAGCTTCGGCGCCGTTAAGCCGGGCAGGGCTCGGTTGCCCGTGAGGGCGATGAGGCGCTCGAGCCCCACCCGCGCCTCGATCTCCGCGCACTCGGCCGCCGTCCGCTGGTCGTTCCAGAGGATGGCCGGCCGGAGCGGCCGGCCATCCTCTCCCAGGCAGACGAGGCCGTGCATCTGGCCCGAGAGGCCGATGCCGGCAGGCTTCACGACCCCGAGGCGGGCGAGCGCCGCCTCGCTCGCCCGCCACCACGCCTCCGGGTCCTGCTCCGCCCAGCCGGGCTGCGGGGTCGAGAGCGGGTACTCCTCTTCGGCGCGCGCGAGAACTTCGCCGTCAGGCGTGATCGCCAGCGCCTTGACGCCCGTCGTGCCGACGTCTAGGCCGACGAGGACGGTCACTCGCCGCCGAGCGCCTGGTACACGACCTCGTAGGCGCGCACGGCGTCCTTTTCCATCTGCGCGTCGCGGAGGGCCGCCTCGTCGATCCGCGCGGCGACCCCGTCGATGAAGCGCCACTGGAGGACGCTCCGCCTCACGGCGGCGACGGCGTCTTCGGTGTACGGGTAGAGGTCGAAGCCGAGCCGCTCGCCGTTCTGGCCGTAGCCCGCACGCCGGAGCTCGACCGCGAGCTCGAGCGTCTCCATGAAGGCCGTCGCGCCGACCATGTTGTCGTCGTCGAAGTCACCCCAGCCCGAGTTCGCGTGCTGGTGCCCGAGCAGGCCCTCGGCCGCGAGGAGCGCGGCGTACTCGGCGAGGCTCTCGCGGTTCATGAGCAGGTGCTGCCAGTCCATGTTGACCTTGACGTTGTCGAGCCCCTCGCCGCGCAGCTTGTGGATGACGTGGAGGGTCATCCCGAGGTTCCGCATGAGGATCTTCATCGCGGGCTCGGAGTTCTTGTGCTCGAGGAAGAGGAGGATGCCGCGCTCCTTGCAGCGCTGCGCGGCCTCGCCGATCCCTTCCACGAGCCAGTCCCAGCTCTCGCGGTAGGGACTCTGGAACGGGTAGTTGTAGCCCTCGATCCCCGGCCAGATGATGAAGTGCGCGCCGAGCTCGCCGGCGAAGTCGATCGCCGCGGCCGTGCGCCGGAGCGCCTCGGCCCGGGTGGCCTCGTCGGGCGAGACGAGCCCGCCCCTGCCAAACCGCGGATCGAGGTGGAGGCCCGTCGCCATGCAGTAGACGTCATGGCCGTCGAGCGCGTCGCGCACCGCGTCGAGGTTGTCCTCGTTCAGCTCCTGCGGGTAGTGGAACTCGTAGCCGTCGATGAGGTCGCCGAGGCCTTCCACCGCCCGCCGCACCCGCTCCTCGGTGGACTCCTGCGCGTACTCCGGCTTGTAGCCCCCCGGCACGAAGCGCGTGACCATCGGGCCGAGCGCCCAGATGCCGAGACTCGTCTTCAGTCCGTTGCTCATGTGCGGCACTCCCCAGGATCGTCGTGGACTCGGTGACGTCGCGGATTCAACCGGAGCCGGCCGCGGTTGTCACGGCGGGCGCCTGGAGCCGCAGAGATTGAAACGGCGCTGCGGCCCTGTTAAGTTCGACCCTTCAAAAGTGATCGTGTCCCTTCAAAGGCAATCACCTCCCAGGGCGCTCGTGTGAGCGGAGAGACGGCGGCTGCGGCGGACCCGGCCTGGCGCACGCGCTTCGCGGCCGTGCCGCCGCGCACGCTCGCAGCGCGCTTCCTCATCGCCCTGGTCCTCGCCTTCGTCGCCGCCTGGGTCGGCTACAAGGCGGCGGGGAACCCGCGCACCTTCGTCATCGTCGGTCTCAACGGCCTCACGCTTGCGGGCCTCTACTTCGTCGTGGCGAGCGGCTTCACGCTCATCTTCGGGCTCATGCGCGTGGTGAACATGGCCCACGGCTCGCTCTACATGCTGGCCGGCTTCTTCGCGCTCGAGCTCCAGAAGCGGCTCTCGGGCGACGGGGGCAGTGGCTTCGGCTCGAGCTCGACCGTGGGCGACTGGGTGATCCCGCTCGTCGTCGCATGCCTCGGCGTCGCGGCGATCGGCCTCGTCATGCAGCAGGTCTTCCTGCGCTGGAACCAGGGGCAGGACCTGCGCCAGGCGCTCATCACGATCGCGATCTCCATCATCATCGCCGACCAGGCCCTCGCCCACTTCGGCGGCATAGCCGAGGACATCACCGCGCCAGACGTCTTCCCGGAAAGCGTCGCGCTCAAGGTCTACGGGCTCTCGTACCCGTTCTTCCGGATCTTCGTCCTCCTGGTGGCGATCGCGGTCGGCCTCGCGCTCTGGGCCATGATCAAGCGGACGCGCTTCGGGATGATCGTGCGCGCGGGCGTGGACGACAGGCAGATGGTCTCCGCTCTCGGCATCAACATCCAGCTCGTCTTCGCGGGCGCGTTCTTCCTCGGGGCGCTCCTCGCGGGCCTGGGCGGGGTCCTCGGCGGGACGATGATCTCGGTCAACAAGGGGAACGACACCACCTATCTCCTCTTCTCGCTCATCGTCGTCATCATCGGCGGCATGGGCAGCCTCGCCGGGGCGGCGATCGGTGCCCTCGCCCTCGGCCTGGTGGACGCCTTCGGCGACGTCTACCTGCCGGCGGGCTACACGAACTACTCGGTGCTCCTCATCTTCGGGCTGCTCGTGCTCGTGCTCGCCGTGCGGCCGCTCGGGCTCTTCGGGAGACCGGCGTGATCCGCCCGGCGCCACTCGTGGAGCGCGCGCTCTGGTGGGGGCCCGGGCTGGCGATCGTGCTGGTCCTCCTCTTCGCCCCGCTGCTCTTCACCGACTTCTACCTGAGCGCCGTCATCACGAAGGCGCTCTGGCTCGGGATCGCCGCGGCCAGCCTCATCTTCCTCGCCGGTTATGTGGGAATGATCTCGCTCGGGCAGGTCGCCCTGTACGGCGTCGCCGGCTTCACGATGGCGAACCTCGTCGCTGCCGACGGCGGCTCCCCGATCGCCTGGAACCCCTGGCTCGGGACCCTGGTGGGGATCCTCGCCTGCACGGCCGTCGGGCTCTTCTTCGGCGCGATCGCGAGCCGGAGCTACGGGATCTACTTCCTCATGATCACGCTCGCATTCGCCGTCATCGCGTCTCTGTTCTTCGGTCAGGTGACGCAGCTCTCAGGCTTCGGCGGCGTGAACAACGTCGACCGGCCGGACATCGTGTCGAACCCGGTCACCGACCCCGCCAACCTCTTCTACATCGCGCTGGGAGCGGCCGCGGCGGTCTACCTGCTGATCCGCTACCTCGGGCGTACTCCGTTCGGACTGGCGCTCCAAGGCGTCCGCGACGATCCCTCCCGCATGCGCGCGCTGGGCTACAACGTGCCGCTGCTGCGCATGCTCGCCTTCGGGCTCGGCGCACTCATCGCCTCGCTGGCCGGGATCCTCTCCGTCTGGTGGAACACCCGTATCTCGCCCGGATCGATCGATCTCGCGCGCACGCTCGACGTGCTGATCATCGCGGTGATCGGAGGGCTCTACCGGCTGGAAGGGGCCTGGGTGGGGGCGATCGTCTTCACCGTCCTCGACAACTGGACCCGGGGTCTCGACGTCGTCGGCGGGCGCTTCAACACGGTGATCGGAGTGATCTTCCTCGCCATCGTCCTCCTCTCGCCCGGAGGGCTGATGGGCATCTGGCAGTCGATCACGGACTTCACCGGCCGCAACCTCTCACGTAGACCCACTACCCGGCAACCGACCGACACGCCTCAGACGCAATGAGCGAGAAGGGAGGAGAGACGCGCACCAACCAAGCATCCCCGAAAGGCAACCGAGCGTGAGACAACCGACGGGAGGAGAGATAGCGATGCGAGACGGAAGCGATGGCGGCAGGCTCCGCCTCTGGGCCGTGCTCGCCGCGCTCGTGCTCGTCGTCGCGGCGATCGCCGCCGGGTGCGGCGGAGACGACGACGACGACGAGGGCGGCGAAGCGACCGCCACGACCGACACTGGCGGCGAGACGGGCGAGGCGACAGGTGAGCCCATCAGGATCGGTGTCTTCTCGAACAACGAGGGCGCGTTCGCACCCTTCGAGGGCCAGACCTGGGGCGGAGCGATGCTCCCGCTGATCGAGCGCGGGGCGACTCCGGTGGGCGGCGACCCGACCGACGGCGTCGAGAACGCCGTGATCGCCGGGCACCCGATCGAGTTCGTGTACGGCGGCTCGGACTCCACGCCCGACAGCGCGGTCGAGGAGGCGCGCCGCCTGGTCGAGCAGGAGAACGTCGACATCCTCGTCGGCCCCCTTTCGGGAAGTGAGGGCATCGCCGTCGCCAACTACTCGAAAGAGCAGCCGGGAGTCACGTTCGTGAACGGCATCTCGGGCGCGCAGGACACGACCCTCAAGGTGCGGTCGGAGAACTTCTTCCGCTTCCACAACGACGGCACCCAGTGGACGGCCGGGCTCGGCGACTACGCGTACAACGAGCTCGGCTGGCGAAACGTCGTCACGATCGGCGACGACTACGACTTCCCGTACTCGCAGGTCGCGGGCTTCGTGGCCGAGTTCTGCGCGATCGGTGGGAACGTGTCGGCGCGCCTCTGGCCGCCGCTCGGCGAGGAGGACTACTCCTCGTACATCACCCAGATCCCGCAGGACGTCGACGGCTTCTTCATGGGCGTCGGCGGAACCGGCACGGTCGCCTTCGTCAACCAGTACGGGCAGCTCCGCGGCAATCTGGCCGACCAGATCATGGGCGGCATCTTCATGACCGACCCGGTCATCCTCGAGGAGCTCGGAGACCAGGTCGTCGGCGTCGTCACCGCCGGCATGACCGCGGGCGACTCGCAGGAGCCGGCCTACCTCGAGTACTCCGAGGGGCTCGGCGAGGCCTACCCCGACCTCGAGGGCACGGCCTCGAGCGTGTTCGCCTACGGCTACTACACGGCGATGGAGGCGATCGCGCAGGCTCTCGAGCAGGTCGAGGGCGATCTCTCGGACGACCACGCCGCCTTGCGGGAGGCTCTCGCGAGCCTCGAGCTCGACGCTCCGCTCGGGCCGATCACGCTCGACGAGAACCGCCAGGCGATCATGGACAACTTCCTCCAGCAGATCGTCGAGGACCAGACCGGGGACGGCATCCCGGACGTGCAGACGATCAAGACGATTCCGGACGTCGACCAGACGTTCGCGGGCTTCTTCAGCCCCGACACGCCGTCGCCCGACCGGACGAATCCAGCCTGCGAGGAGGCCGAGCCGCCGCCCTGGACCGTGCAGGGCGGAGGCGGCTAGCGCGGAGGAGCCTGGAAGACCCGTGACCGTCGCAGCGACAGAGCCCCAGGGCGCCGAGCCGATCCTCCGCCTCCGCGGGGTCGGCCGGCGCTTCGGGGGCGTCCACGCCGTCCGCGACGTCGACCTCGACGTCCATCCCGGCGAGCGCCGCGCCCTCCTGGGCCCGAACGGCGCCGGCAAGACGACGCTCTTCAACGTCGTCTCCGGCGAGTTCCCGCCCACGGCGGGGAGAGTGGAGCTCTTCGGGCGCGACGTCACGACGATGCCCGCCCGCACCCGGGCGAAGCTCGGGCTCACGCGCACGTTCCAGACCTCGCGTCTCTTCCTCGGCCTGACGGTCGAGGACAACCTCTACCTGGCCGTGCTGGGCGTGCGGGGCGGGCACCTCCGCCCCGTGCGCCTACCCGGCCGCGACGGTGCACTCCGCAAGCGCGCCCGCGACCTGGCGGAGCGCGTCGGGCTCGAAAATCAGCTCGGAACCGTCGTCGGCTCGCTCTCCCACGGCGAGCAGCGCCAGCTCGAGGTGGGGATGGCGCGCGCCGGCGACCCGAAGATCATGATGCTCGACGAGCCGGCGGCGGGCCTCTCCCGCGGCGAGCGGCTCGCGCTCACCGAGCTGCTGCTCACGCTCGAACGCGACGTGACGCTGGTCCTCATCGAGCACGACATGGATGTGGCGCTGAGGGTCGCGGAGCGCGTGACGATGATGCACGACGGCCGCGTCATCGTCGAGGGCACACCGGCCGAGATCCGGGCCAACCAGCTCGTGCACGACCTCTACCTCGGGAGCCGCTACACCGATGAGTGAGCCGCTCCTCTCCGTCAGCGGCCTGAACGCTTTCTACGGGCGCGCGCACGTCCTCCACGATGTGACCTTCGAGATGGGCCGCGAGCCGGTCGCGGTCATCGGGCGCAACGGCATGGGCAAGACGACGCTCTGCCTCGCGCTCATGGGGCTCATGGCCCACGCGGACGGATCCGTGCGCTTCGAGGGACAGGAGCTCATGGGGCGCGCTCCCTACAGGATCTCCGGCGCCGGGATCGGGTACGTGCCCCAGGGCCGCCGCCTCTTCCCCTCGCTCTCGACGGAGGAGCACCTGGACATGCTGGGGTCGGGCAACGGCGGCCGCTTCAGCAAGCAGGCGCTCTGGGAGCTCTTCCCCCGCCTCGCGGAGCGCCGCAAGATCAGCGCCGCCCAGCTCTCCGGCGGCGAGCAGCAGATGCTCGCCGTCGCGCGCGCGCTCCTCGCCAACCCCAAGCTCCTGATCATGGACGAGCCCTCCGAGGGTCTCGCCCCCACGATCGTCGAGAGCCTCGTCGAGACGTGCCGCGGCCTCGTCCAGGAAGGCGTCGGGCTGCTCCTCATCGAGCAGAACCTCGGCGTCGCCACCTCGCTCGCCGAGCGGCAGCTCGTCATGGTCGCCGGCGAGATCGCGGCCGAGACGAGCGCCCGCCAGCTCCTCGACGACCCCGCGGCCCAGCAGCGCTACCTGGGCGTGACACGCGTGGAGGGCGCGTCTTAGGCGCATGGCGACAGTCGTCCTCGTCGGCACCCTCGACACGAAGGGACTCGAGTACGACTACCTGCGCGAGCGGCTGCGCGGGCACGGCGTCGACACGCTTCTGGTCGACGCAGGCGTCCTCAGCGAGCCCCGCGCGAAGCCCGACGTCAGCCGCGAGGAGGTGGCGCGCGCCGCAGGCGCGGACGTCCACGCCCTCGCGGAGGCGGACGACCGGGGCGCGGCCGTCGAGACGATGGCGCGCGGGGCCGCCGCGATCGTGACGACCCTCCACTCCGAGGGGCGCCTCGACGGCGTCCTCGCGCTCGGAGGCTCGGGCGGGACCGCGGTCGCCACCGAGGCGATGAGAGCGCTTCCCGTGGGCATCCCCAAGCTCATGGTCTCGACGATGGCGTCCGGGGACACGCGTCCCTACGTGGGAGCGAGCGACGTGACGATGACGTACTCGGTCGTCGACATCTCCGGGATCAACGCCGTCTCCGCGAGGATCCTCGCCAACGCCGCGGCGGCGATGGCCGGCATGGCGAGAGCGGAGCCGCCCGCCGCGGCCGGCGAGGGACCGCTCGTCGGTGCAACCATGTTCGGAGTTACGACGCCGTGCGTCACGACGGCCCGCGAGCGCCTCGAGGAGCTCGGCTACGAGGTGCTCGTCTTCCACGCGACCGGGACGGGCGGGCAATCGATGGAGGCGCTCATGCGGAGCGGGTTCATCACGGCCTCTCTCGACATCACCACGACCGAGCTGGCCGACGACCTCGTCGGCGGCGTGCTCTCCGCCGGCCCCGACCGGCTCAAGGCCGCGGGTGAGCTCGGTATCCCCCAGGTCGTCTCGCTGGGCGCGCTCGACATGGTCAACTTCGGCCCGATCGACACGGTGCCGCCGGAGTTCCGAAGCCGGAACCTCTACAAGCACAACCCGACGGTGACGCTGATGCGCACGACGGCCGCCGAGTGCGCGGAGCTCGGCCGGCGGATCGCGCTCAAGCTCAACGCGGCGACGGGGCCGGTCACGCTCTTCATCCCGCTCGAAGGCGTCTCGCTCATCGACACGGAGGGCCAGGTCTTCTGGGATCCGGACGCCGACCGGGCGCTCTTCGATGCCCTCCGCGAGACGCTCGACCCGGGCGTCGACGTCCGCGCGCTCGACACCGACGTGAACGATCCCGCCTTCGCGCGCGCCATGGCCGACACGCTGCACGAGCACTACCAGGCCTGGGTCGCAGAGAGGGTCGGATGACGCGCGAGGAAGCCCTGGCGCGCCTGCGGGCCCAGGTGCGGGACGGCCGGCCGATCATCGGCGCGGGGGCCGGCACCGGCCTGTCGGCGAAATGCGCCGAGGCGGGCGGAGCCGACCTCGTCATCATCTACAACTCCGGCCGCTACCGGATGGCCGGGCGCGGCTCGCTCGCGGGCCTCCTGCCGTACGGCGACGCGAACGCGATCGTCCTGGAGATGGCCGGCGAGGTGCTCCCGATCGTCGAGTCCACGCCCGTCCTCGCCGGCGTGTGCGGCACCGATCCCTTCCGCCTCATGCCGGTCTTCCTGCGGCAGGTCAAGGAGACCGGCTTCTCGGGCGTGCAGAACTTTCCGACCGTCGGGCTCTTCGACGGCACCTTCCGGCAGAACCTGGAGGAGACGGGTATGGGCTACGGCCTCGAGGTCGAGATGATCCGGGCCGCGCGCGAGCTCGAACTGCTCACCTGCCCGTACGTCTTCACGCCGGACGACGCGCGCGCGATGACCGAGGCCGGCGCGGACGTGCTCGTCCCGCACATGGGCCTGACGACGTCGGGCACGATCGGCGCGCAGACGGCGAAGACGCTCGACGAGTCGGTGGAGCTCGTGCAGGCGATGCACGACGCCGCCGAGGAGGTCGACCCGGACGTCCTCGTCCTCTGTCACGGCGGCCCGATCGCGGAGCCGGACGATGCCGCCTACGTGCTCGAGCGGACGAGCGGCGTCGTCGGGTTCTTCGGCGCCTCGAGCATGGAGCGGCTCCCGACCGAGATAGCCATGACGGAGAACATGAAGCGCTTCAAGGCCATCCCCGTCCGCGTACCGGAAGGAGACCGAGGATGAGCGGGAAGTTCGTCCACGCAGACGACATCGAGCGCGAGAGCCTCGACTGGGGCGGGCTCGGCTGGATCAGCCGTCCCTCCTCGACCGGCGCCGGCCGGCTGACGGTCATCGACGTCACGCTCGAGCCCGGTCACGGCCACGACTTTCACAAGCACCCGGAGCAGGAGGAGGTCATCGTCGTCCAGGGGGGCGAGATCGAGCAGTGGCTCGAGGGAGAGCGGACGACGCTCGGTCCCGGGGAGGCCGTCTTCATCGGGGCCGGCACGGTGCACGCCTCCTTCAACACCGGGCACGAGGCGGCGAGACTGACGGTCGCCCTCGGCCCGTGCGTCGGCGCCGGCGGGTACGAGCTCGTGGACGTCTCCGCCGAGGAGCCCTGGAGCTCTACGCGTGCCGAGAGCTGACATGAGCGTTTCCACCACCGGCACGGAGGCGCTCGCCCGGGAGCTCCGCGAGGTGCTCGGCCGGGACGCGATCGTGACCGGCCCGGAGCGGCTCGAGGCCTATGCGGCCGACACGTACTGGAAGGCGCTCGCCGCTCAGGCGGCCGGCGCGCCGCTCGGCCGTGCCGACCTCGCCGTCCTCGCACGCAGCGAGGAGGACGTCGCTTCCACGCTCCGGCTCGCCCACCGGCACCTCGTGCCGGTGGTCCCTTGGGGTGGCGGCTCCGGGAGCCAGGGGGGCGCGGTCGCCACGGAGGGGGGCATCGTCCTCGACCTCACGGGCCTCGACCGGGTGCTCGAGGTGGACGAGCAGTCGCTCACCGTGACCGCCCAGGCAGGCGTCAACGGCCGCCGCCTCGAGCTCGAGCTCAACGAGCGCGGCCTCATGCTCCCGCACTATCCCGCCTCCGTCGACCTCGCCACGGTGGGCGGCTACGTGGCCGCCCGCGGCTCGGGCGTCCTCTCGACGCGCTACGGCAAGATCGAGGACCTCGTCCTCTCGCTGCGCGTCGCCATGCCCACGGGCGAGCTGATCGACACGGTCGGCGTGCCCCGGCACGCCGTCGGCCCCGATCTGACGCAGCTCTTCATCGGCTCCGAGGGCACCCTCGGCGTCATCACGCGCGCCACGCTCCAGCTCGCACCGCTCCCCGCGGCGCGCCGCTTCGAGGCCGTCTCTTTCCCGTCTCTCGAGGAGGGCATCGCCGCCCTGCGCGCGGGGCTCACGCGCGGCTACCGTCCCTCGGTCGTCCGCATGTACGACGAGTTGGCGACGCGCCTCTCGCTCGGTCCCGTCGTCGGCGAGGAGCTCGAGGGAGTCTGCACGCTCCTCTGCTTCGAGGGCGACCAGGGCGTCGTCGGTGCGGAGGCGGAGGGCGTCCTCGCCCTGGCCGTCGCGCACGGTGCGTCCGTCCTCCCCGGCCGTCTCGGCGAGATCTGGTGGGAGCGCCGCTACGACTTCTACCACCCTCCCCACCATCCCGAGCTCCCGGCGATCTGGGGGACGATCGAGGCTGTCGCGTCGTACAGCCGCATCCACGACGTCTACGGCGCGGTGAAGTCCGCGGTGGAGGCGCCGTACGCGCAGCACGACCTCACGCTGCGCGTGCATCTGAGCCACTGGTACCCGTGGGGGACGATGATCTACGGCCGCTTCGTCGTGCCGGACGGAGGCGCGGACGCGGTCGCGCTCCACGACAGGATCTGGGAGGACGCCGTTCGGGCGATCCTCGGGGCCGGAGGCGTCATCAACGACCACCACGGAGTGGGCCTCAAGCTCGCTCCCTACATGCGCGCCCAGTACGGGCCGGCCCTCGACACCCTCCGCCGCATCAAGGAGGGGCTCGACCCGAACCGGATCATGAACCCCGGCAAACTCGACCTGTAAGTCAGTCGACGAGGAGGAACACATGGCACTGAAGACGGCGATGCACAACTGGATGCGGCCGGAGCCGATCGAGACGACGATCCGGCGGCTCGGCCGCTCCGGCTACAACGGGATCGAGATCTCCGGAGAGCCGGCCCTCTACGACGTGAAGCACGTGCGCTCCCTGCTCGAGGAGAACGGGCTCGAGTGCTGGGGGGCCGTCACGCTCATGGTGGGCGGCCGCGACCTCCTCCACGAGGACAAGTACGTGCGCGTCGGCAGCGTCCAGTACGTGAAGGACACCATCGACATGATCAAAGAGCTCGGCGGCTCCATCCTCACGGTCGTCCCCTCCACGGTCGGCAAGGTGACGCCGATGGGGTCGCCGGAGGACGAGTGGCGGTGGGCGGTCGAGAGCCTCCGGGAGTGTCAGGCGCATGCCGAGAAGCAGGGCGTCCGCCTCGGGCTCGAGCCGCTCAACCGCTTCGAGACCTACTTCCTCAACCGCTGCGACCAGGCGCTCGCGCTCGCGGAGGACGTCGGCGGCGACTGCGGCGTCTGCCTCGACATCTTCCACATGAACATCGAGGAGGCCGACTGGCCGGCCGCCATCCGTGCCGCCGGAGACAAGCTCGTCGACTTCCACGTCGCCGACAACAACCGCATGCCGCCCGGGCAGGGAGCGGTGGACTGGGAGCTGATCGTGCGCACGCTCGGCGAGATCGGTTACGACGGCTACCTCACGGTCGAGTTCGTCGCCACCGTCGACCGGAGCCGCATCTCGCAGCGCCGGGAGATCGGCGACGCCTCCGAGGCGGAGGCCAGCGTCGGGCTCGAGCAGTTCCTCCGCGACCACGGCACCGGGGCCGTCCCGGAGAGCCTCTACGACCAGTACGTGCAGGAATCCGTCGACTGCCTGCGACAGCACATCGGCGCGCTCGAGGGGAGTAGGGCGTAACCGAGCTACCCCGCATCGCGCTCATCGGCACCCTCGACACCAAGGGGGCTGAGATCTCCTATGTCGCCGAGCGCCTGGCGGGGCTCGGGGCCGAGCCCGTGATCGTCGACTCCGGCATCCTCGGCGAGCCCGAAGGTTGCACTCCGCACGTCTCCCGCTACGACGTCGCGCGGGAGGCGGATCTCGACCTCGACGAGATCCGCGCCGCCGGCAGCCGCGGCAAGGCGGTGGAGCTCATGGAGCGGGGCGTCCGGGCCGTCGTGCTCCGGCTCTGGCTGGAGGGCCGGCTCGACGGCGCGCTCTGCCTCGGCGGCGCCGAGGGGGCGCTCCTCGGCGCGGCCGCCATGCACGCGCTGCCGGTCGGCGTGCCGAAGCTGATCGTCTCGCCCAGCGCGTCCGGACGGCGCCCGTTCGCCCCCTTCGTGGGCGAGAGCGACACGCTCGTCATGCACTCGGTCGTCGACATCCTCGGGCTCAACCCGATCGCCCGCGCCGTCTTCGACAACGCGGCCGCAGCGGTCGTCGGCATGGCCCGCGCGGCGGGGACTCCCGTGCGGGACCTCGACGCGGGCACGGTCGGGATCACGATGCTCGGGCACACGACTCCGGCGGTCATGCGCATCCGCGCGACGCTCGCGGAGGCCGGGCAGGAGCCTGTCGTCTTCCACGCCAACGGCGTCGGTGGGCCGGCGATGGAGAGGCTTGCCGCCGCGGGCGCGCTGGCAGGCGTGATCGACTTCACCCTCTCCGAGCTCGCCAACAGCCTCATGGACGGGCTGCACGCGACGGGGCCCGACCGGCTCCGTGTCGCCGGCGAGCACGGGCTGCCCCAGGTGGTCGTCCCCGGGTGCGTGGACTTCTTCAACCAGGGCGCCCCGGCCACGGTGCCGGAGCGCTACCGGGGGCGCAAGCGCTACTACCACAACCCCGTGGCCACGCTCGTCCGCCTGGAGGCGGGCGAGATGGCGGAGCTCGGCGGCATGGTCGCAGAGCGGCTGAACGCGGCGCAGGGGCCGGTGCGCGTGGTCGCGCCGACGCGCGGCTTCTCCCTCGCCGACGTCGAGGGGGGCGACCTTTGGGACCCCGACGCGGACGCCGCCTTCCTCGACACACTCGCCGCGGGCCTGCAACCCGACATCCCCTTCGAGCCCGTGGAGACGCACGTCAACGACCCCGCGCTCGCCGATCTCGTCGCCGGGCGCTACCTGTCACTCGTGGAGGAATCGACGCATGCCTGACACCGACCGGCCGGCCTCGCACTGCCTGCTCGACCTCGCCCCGCCCGACATCCAGTGGTTCCTCGACCGCTCCGACATCGTGCTCGTCCCCATCGGGAGCTGCGAGCAGCACGGCGCACATCTGCCCCTGGGGACGGACACGATCACCGCGCTCGAGGTGGCGCGCCGAGCGGCGGCGCAGGCGGACGTTCCCTACGCGCCGCCGTTCTGGGCCGGGTACTCGCCGCAGCACATGCGTGAGACGGAGGCCGGCGTCGGCACGATCACCTTCCGGGCCGCCACGCTCCTCGAGGCGTGGTACGACATCTGCCGCAGCCTCATCCACCACGGGTGGAACAAGCTCGTCTTCGTGAACGGGCACGGCTCGAACACGAAGATCATCGATCCTCTGCTCCGGCGGGTGCGCTACGAGACAGGTGCCTTCGTCGCGCTCTACAAGCCGTACGCCGAGCGCTACATGGGCATGATCGGCGACCTCCTCGAGAACCCGCCCGACGAGACGCCCGGCTGGCACGCGAGCGAGCTCGAGACCTCGCAGGTGCTCGCCCACGACGGAAGGCTCGTCCAGATGGAGCGGGCGGCCGAGGACCGGGCGCAGGCCCCGCCCTGGCTTCCGGAGACGTTCCTGAAGCAGGACGGGGCTCCCGACGTCGAGTTCCAGGGCTACCAGTACTTCGTCTTCCCGATGGACCACGGTGAGTTCTCGAAGACGGGCGTGATCGGGAACCCCTTCCGTGCGACGGCGGAGAAAGGCGAGCAGGCTCTCCAGCGCTTCGCCGACCACCTCGTCGCCGCCATCGACGAGTTCCGGCCGCTCCGCGTAGAGATCACGAGGCGCGCGTTCGAGGAGCGCGTCTAGGCGCGACGGTGCCCGCGGAGCTTCGCCGCGCGCAGATCCTCGAGCGCGTCCGCCGCGCCGGGGGCGCCTCCGTGGCCGACCTCGCCCGCGAGCACGGCGTCTCGCCTATCACGGTCTACCGCGACCTCGAAAGGCTCGCGGGCGCCGGCCTGGTCGAGCGAGTGCACGGGGGAGCGCGCGCCCTCGGGGCCGACGGGCCCACCATCGAGACCGACTGGACGAAGCGGCTGAGCCAGGCACGTACCGCCAAGGAGGAGATCGGAGCCCACGCGGCCGGCTGGGTCGAGGACGGCTCGACGATCTTCGTGGACTCCTCGACGACCTGCCTCGCGCTCGCGCGCCGCCTCGAGCGCAGACCCCCCAAGGCCCTCACGCTCGTCACCAACTCGCCGGCGATCGCGCTCGGCCTCCACGCCGACTCGGTGCACGTGATCGTGACTCCGGGCGAGGTGGACCAGAACCTGCGCATGATCGGCGGACGCTGGGCGGCCGAGTTCCTCTCCGGGCTCAACTTCGACGTCGCCTTCGTCTCCGCCGCAGGCCTGAACCTCGGCAAGGGCCTGACGACGACGCGCCGCGCGCTCGCGGACACGCTCAACGCCGCCCGCGCCGTCTCGGCGCGGACGGTCGGCCTCATCGACTCCTCGAAGTTCGGCCGCAGCTCGCTTCTCTCGATCGCCCAGGCCCAGGAGCTGGACGCGATCGTCGTCGACAGCGGGCTGCCTCCGGAGACCTTCGACGAATACGCCAACGCCGGCGTCTCGCTCGTCCGGGCGGACGCGACCGCGACGGCTTCACTCACCTAAGGAGGGACTGCGAATGGCACGACCCGTCACTCTCTTCACCGGCCAGTGGGCCGACCTGCCCGTCGAGGAGCTCGCCGAGAAGGTGGCAGGTTGGGGCTTCGACGGCCTCGAGCTCGCCTGCTGGGGCGACCATTTCGAGGTCGACCGCGCTCTCGGCGAGGACGGCTACGTCGAGAGCCTGCAGGAGCTTCTCGAGCGCCACGGCCTCCGCTGCTGGGCGCTCGGAGCGCACCTCGTCGGGCAGGCGATCTGCGACCCCTGCGACGAGCGCCATCACGCGATCCTGCCGCCGGACGTGTGGGGCGACGGCGACCCCGAGGGGGTCCGGCAGCGCGCGGCCGAGCACATGAAGCACACCGCCCGGGCCGCGGCCAGGCTCGGGGTGGAGACGGTGACCGGCTTCACCGGCTCGTCCATCTGGCACCTGCTCTACTCGTTCCCGCCCAACGACTTCGAGGCGATCGAGGAGGGCTACCGCGACTTCGCCGAGCGCTGGAATCCGATCGTCGACGTCTTCGAGGAGGAGGGCGTCCGCTTCGCCCTCGAGGTGCACCCCACCGAGATCGCCTACGACTTCGTGACGGCGCGCAAGGCGCTCGAAGCCGTCGACAACCGCCCCGGGTTCGGGATCAACTTCGACCCGAGCCACTTCGCGCACCAGTTCCTCGACTCTGCCGCCTTCGTCGAGGAGTTCGCCGACCGCATCTACCACGTGCACGTCAAGGACTCCCGCAAGACCCTCGACGGGCGCAAGTCGATCCTGGGCGGCCACCTCAACTTCGGCGAGGCCGGCCGCGGCTGGGACTTCGTGTCCCCCGGGCACGGCGACGTCGACTTCGAGGCGCTCTTCCGCGCCCTCAACCGGATCGGCTACGACGGCCCGCTCTCGATCGAGTGGGAGGACGCGGGCATGGACCGCGAGTGGGGCGCCCAGGACGCGCTCGCCTTCGTGCGCCGCACCGACTTCGAGCCGTCCGCCCTCGCCTTCGACGCGGCCTACCAGAGAGAGGCCTGAAGCCATGGCAGAGGAGAAGCAGGTCGGCTTCGTCACGATGGGGCAGGCCGGCGGGCCCGCCGAGATCGAGCAGATCGGCGTGGGCATGCTCGGCTACGCCTTCATGGGCAAGGCCCACTCGAACGCGTACCGGAAGATCGCGTACATGACATGGCCGCCGCCCCTCCTGCCGCGGCTCGTCGCGGTCGCCGGAAGGACGGAGGAGGCGGTCGCAGAGGCGGCACGCCGCTACGGCTTCGAGGGCTACGCGACAGACTGGCGCGAGCTCGTCGCCCGCGACGAGCTCGGGCTCTTCGACAACAGCGGGCCGAACAATCTGCACGCCGAGCCGACGATCGCGGCGGCCGAGGCCGGCAAGCACGTCGTCTGCGAGAAGCCGCTCGCACGCACGGCCGAGGAGAGCCACGAGGTCTGGCAGCGTGTCGCGGCCGCCGGCGTGAAGCACATGTGCGCCTTCAACTACCGCTTCGTCCCCGCCGTGCGCCTCGCGCGCGAGATGCTCGAAGCGGGCGAGCTGGGCGACATCTACCACTTCCGCGGCCGCTACCTCCAGGAATGGGGCGACATCGACGACCAGGTATGGCGCTTCGAGCGCGCCGCCGCCGGCTCGGGGGCGCTCGGCGACCTCGGCGCCCACGTGATCGACCTGGCGCGCTATCTCGTCGGCGAGATCGAGTCCGTGAGCGGAATGACCCGCACGTTCAAGAAGGATCGCGACGTCGACGATGCGTTCGAGGCGGTCGTCGAGTTCGAGGGGGGCAGCCTCGGCACGATCGAGGCCTCACGTTTCTGCCCGGGCCGCAAGAACGCGTTCGCGTGGGAGATCAACGGCTCCAAGGGCTCGATCGCGTTCGACCTCGAGCGCCTGAACGAGCTCCAGGTCGACCTGCGCGGCTCCAGGCCGGGCGAGCGCGCCCAGGGCTTCCGCCGCGTGCTCGTCTCCGAGGCCGACCACCCCTTCTGGGAGCACTGGTGGCCCCACGGGCACATCATCGGCTGGGAGCACTCCTTCGTCCACGAGCTCCACCACTTCCTGACGGCGATCGCGGAGGACGGCGACGTCGGCCCGCACGGCGCGACCTTCGAGGACGGCTACCGCGCCGCCGAGGTGTGCGACGCGATCGTACGCTCGTCCGACGCCGGGCGGCGCGAAAGAGTCTCGTACCGTGCCTAAACCGGCTCTGGGCGGCCGCTCTTCAGCGAGCTGTTGGCGGCCACCGAGACGAGGAGCGCGTCACGGGCCTGCTCGGCCGTTCCCTCCTCAGGTATACGCCCTTGCTCGATGCACTCCACGAAGTGGACGATCTCGGGCCCCCAGGGGTCGACCGCTTCGAAAAGGATCGTCTCCGGCTCGACGTCGGAACCGTAGAGCCGCAGGCCTGCCACCGACGGGTCGACGCCGCCGATGTTCCCCTCTCCCTCGGCCGCCGGCGTCGCGCGGAAGGCGTACTCGGCCACCCCGCCCTCGCAGAGGACGCGGATGTTGCTGGAGAAGGGGTAGGAGCCGGGCATCCTCATGCTGCCTTCGGCCACGCCCTCGGCGCCGTCGTACGTGACCGTGGCAACGACGTGGCCCGGCGCCGGCTGACGCGCGAACACGCTCTTCGCCCTGCCGAGCAGCCGGTTCATCTGGTCGAAGTCGTGCACGAGGAGGTCGACGGCCACCCCGCCCGAGAGGCTCGAGTCGGCCATCCAGTCGTTCCAGTCGGCCGGCGGCGAGAGCCGGTGCGTCGAGATCGCGAGCGGCCGGCCGAGCTCTCCGGCCGTGAGCCGGCGCTCGAGCTCGACGTACTCGGGCCAGAAGCGCAGCACGAGCCCGACCATGAGGGAGCGCCCGCTCTTCTTCGCCGCGTCGACGATCGCGTCGGCATCCTCCGGCGTGAGCGCGATCGGCTTCTCGAGGAACACGTGGTTCCCGGCGCCCAGCGCTCGCTCAGCCGCCTCCCGGTGCAGGTGCGTGGGCAGGCAGATGTCGACCGCGTCGATCTCGGGGTCACGCAGGACCTCGTCGAGGTCGGTCGTCACCTCGGCGCCGAGCGACTCCGCCAGCTTGGCAGCGCGGTCGGGGGAACGAGAGCACACCCACCTGACGTCGACGCGCTCGGCCAGCGCCGCGTAGTTCCCCGCGTGGGCCGAGCCCATGAAGCCCGCGCCGACGATCGCGAGCCGGATCATCGCGTCCGCGCGGCCTCCCTGTAGCCGGGCTCGATCCTGTCATGTACCTGCTCCATGTCCTGGACGAGGTTGACAACGGCGCGGCTGCACCAGCCGAGAAACTCCTCGCCCTTCTCCGCCGTCGACTCGCTCGGACGGCCCCACGTCCCGCCCCCCTCCTCGAGCAGCGACCAGAAGGACCCGGGCGTGGCGAGAAAGACGGGGTCGAGGAGGGCGAACGGATTCGTCCGCAGCTCGCCGAGCTCGGGGACGAAGTCGCGTACTCGCTCCATGTCGCAGAGGCCCGGGTCGATCGCGAGCACGATCGAGGTCTCGCCCACGTTCGCGTGGATCCCGGCGCTACCGGAGAGGTACGCCTCGGCCTCCTCGGGCCGCAGCGCCTGCCAGTACGCGAACGGATAGACCCGCACGCCCTCGGGCAGCTCGTCGAAGAACTGGGTGACGCCGTACTGCATCGCCCAGGAGTTCACGTAATGGCCGTTCAGGAGAACGATCCGCCGGAACCCTGCTTCGGCGAGCGAGACGCAGATGTCCCGTAGGAGCCCGATGAAGGTCTCGAGCCGAAGGTAGACGAGCCCGCTCGCGCCGCGGTGGTCGGCTGCGAGGCCGAACGGCACCGGTGGCCCCACGAGCGCATCGAGCTCGGGAGCGGCCCGCTTCGCCACCTCTATCGGAATGTAGACGTCCGTCCAGAGAGGGCCGTGATCGCCGTGATCTTCCGTCGAGCCGACCGGCACGATCACCGTCCGTCCGCCTGCCTCGAAGTACTCGCTCACCTCGAGGTTCGTCATCTCCGGCATGAAGAGCGAGCGCGCCATTCCGCCGCCTACGAGAGCCCGAGCCCGTGCAGGTGCTCATACGACCTGCGCATGCTCTCGTCGACCTCGTCGAGCGGGGGCCACGGCTCCCCCTCGAATTCGAGCTCGACCGAAAGCGGACCGGTGTACCCGGCGCGCTCGAGGATCTCGAGCACGCGCCCGAAGTCGACCGACCCGGAGCCTATGGCTCCGAAGTTCCAGACGCCCTTGCCCCCGACGGTGTCCTTCAGGTGGACGTGGGCGAGGTGGGGCGTGATGGCTTCCAGATCGTCAACCGCCTTCTCGCCAGAGTAGTACTCGACGTTGGCGGTGTCGTAGTTGACCTTGACGGACTCGCGCCCGATCTTCTCGAGCAGCGGGAGCGTCTTCCGCCCGGAGGCCATGATGTCGCCGTGAATCTCGAGGGCCACGACCACACCCGCGCCCTCGGCCGCGTCCGCGAGCTCGCCGATGTTCTGGAGGAAGGCCTGCTCGCTCTCCTCCTTGGAGGCATGGCCGCCGACGGCCGTGTTTACGATGGGGATCCCGTACTCGGCCGCCCAGCGCACCGCCTTGACGCCGTGCTCGAGCCCCTCGCGCGTCGTGAGGTCGGAATGGCCGCTGAGCGAGACGGCGGTGAGGCCCTGTTCCTCGAGCTTTCCTCGCACCTCCTCCGTCCCGTCCAGCGGCACATGCTCGGTCCATCCGGGAACGGCGGAAAGCTCGACATGCTGGAACCCCGCCGCGGCGATACCGCGGAGAGCCTCGTCGAAGCCGTAGGTGTGGTAGCTGTTCGTGTGCCCGGCGAGCAGGTTGTTCACGGCGGCACCTCCCTTGTCGTCGTCGGAGGCGCCGGGCGCGGCCGGCGCCTCCGACGGCAGGCCTAGATGTTCGTCCCTTCGGGAACGGTCGTCTGCGCGAACTCCTCGTCGAGCTCGAACGCCTCGGCATCGGCGCGCGCTCGCTCGACGTCCGCCTCGCTGTTCGCCGGCCCGACGAAGTCGTTTGTTAGCACGTCGTCGATGGGCAGGACGTTCTCGATCTGCCCAAGGTCAGCGATGTTTTGGATGTAGTTCTCCCACGCCTCCACCGGGTGGAACCCGAAGCCTTGGCCCTCGCGCTCCGTCGTGCCGTAGGCAGTGGCGAGCTCGATCATCGACTCGAGTGCTAGCTGCGGCTCGAGCGTCGCCGCCAGGTCCGGGAGCTGGCGGTACGTGATCTGCGCGGCCGCCTGCGGATTCGTCTTCGCGAACGTCATGCCCATCACGACACCCTTGAAGAAGCGGTCGAAGACGTCACGCTGGCCCTCGTCCTCGAGATCGGCCGCGCGAACAACATACGAGTTCGACGGGCCCTCGGAGAACTCCGAGCCCAGCAGGTACTTGAGGTTCAGACCCTGCCCCGCCAGCTGCGCGCGCAGGCCTTCCCACGCGAGCCCGGCGTCCGCCCTCCCCTGCGAAACGACCTGGTTCCACTGGGGCCCCGACTCCAGGTACGTGATCGACTCGGGATCGACCCCGACCTCGACGAGGATGGGGTCGACGATCACCTTCCAGCCTGCGGTGAGGACGGACATCGTCTTCCCCTCGAGCTGCGTAACGTCGGTGATCTCCGAGTCCTCGGGCAGCGAGAAGTTGAAGACCTGTCCCGAGATCATCTCCCAGGCCGACTTCACTGCGACCCCGCTGTCGATCGACGACGTGAGGACGCCCGGCGACGGATACCCCATGTCGGCCTGGTTCTCGGCGACGAAGGTCGCGGACGCGGTTGCGCTCCCGCCCGGGCCCGCGATGAGCTCGACGTCGATGCCGAGCTCGTCGAAGTAGCCCTGCTCGATCGGAACCCAGAGGTTGTAGTCGTCCATCACGTCGAGCGTGCCGCGCGGCGAGATCCAGCGAACCGTTGCCCGCTCGACGCTTTCGCCGCCCGTGCCGTTGCCGCCGCCCCCGGTGGGCTCCTCGTCATCTCCCCCGCAGGCGGCGATGAGCACGCCGAAGCTCGAAAAGGTGAGGCCGGCGCCCGCCGTGCGCGTGAGGAAGCCGCGACGGTCGATCCTCCTCTCGAACGCGTTCTCCAGCTGTCTGTCCTGCATGTGACGCCTCCTCTCCATTAGGCCTCCCAACTCGCCCAACGCTTGCCGATGAAGTAGAAAAGGACGTAGATACCGACGCCGAGCGCCGCGACGATCAGGATCACGGCGCCGAACTTGTCCATCTGGACGAGCGACGAGAAGAAGACGAGGCGCTGCCCGAGGCCGCCCTTCTCGCTCGCCGCGACCATCTCGCCTCCGACCGCCGTGAGGAGGCCGAAGATCGAGCCGACCATGTAGCCGACGATGATCATCGGCAGGGCGAGCGGGAAGCGAATCTTGCGGAAGATCTGGAACGTGCTGGCCCCGTAGGAGCGGGCGAGCGCGATCTTCGCCAGATCTGTGCGGCGGAAACCCGTCGCGGCGTTGATGAGCACCATCGGGCCCGAGGCCAGGGCGACGGCGAACACGATCGGGGACAAACCAAACCCGAGCTTGAGGCGCAGGAACGGCACGACCGCGATCATCGGCGTCGTGACCATCGCGATGATGTACGGCGCAACGACCTTCTCGACAAAGGGCTTCTGCGTAATGACGGCCGCGAGCACCAGACCGGCCGTCGAGCCGATCGCGAGACCGATCAGGAACTCCTGCATCGTGACCCAAAGGTGCGGCGCGTAGAGGGAACCAAAATCCCCGACGAGGGTCTGGACGACGGCGGTGGGCTTCGGGAATACGTACGTCGGCGTGTCCGTCAGGCGCAGGACCGCCTCCGCGGCGAAGAAGACGGCGGCCGCGAGCGCGGCGATCGTGCCGATCTCGAGCGCCGTCTTCGCCGTGCGCACCGAGGTCAGCGCGGTCCAGTCGATCGGGCCGTGGTCGCGAGCCACGGCGGGCTTCTCCTCGAAGCTCGGAATCTCGTCCCGAAGCTCGCTCGGAACCTGGCTCACTCGACCTCCAACAGATGGGCGCTGCCGCCCTCGACGGTCGCCTTGATCTCCTGGATCAGCTCGATGAAGCTCGGCTCGAACGTCATCTCGACCGTGCGTGGGCGCGGCAGGTCGATCTCGAACGTGCGCGCGTGGCGACCGGGCCTCGCCGTCATCACGACGACCCGGTCGGCCAGGAAGATCGCTTCGCTGACGTTGTGAGTGACGAAGAGGGCCGTCTTCCGTGCCTCGCTCCAGAGCTTCAGAAGGAGCAGGTTCATCTCGTCGCGGGTGAACGCGTCGAGCGCGCCGAAGGGCTCGTCCATGAGCAGGACGGCCGGATCCTGGGCGAGCGCGCGCACGATCGACGCCCGCTGCTGCATGCCGCCCGAGAGCTCGCGAGGGAACGACTTCTCGAATCCCGCGAGCTTCGTCTCCTCGAGCAAGCTCGCGATGCGGTCGCGGTCGGGCGTCGCGCCCTTGATCTCGAACGGGAACTTGATGTTCTGGCCGAGGTTCCGCCACGGAAGCAGGTTCGCTTCCTGGAAGATCATGCCGATCTTGTCCGGCCGCGGGCCCGTGACGGGCTCCCTGTCGAGGAGGATCTGCCCGCTGGTGAGCGCATGCAGGCCCGACATCGCCCAGAGGAGCGTCGTCTTGCCGCAGCCGCTGGGGCCGAGCACGCAGACGAACTCGCTGTTGCGGATGCCGAGGGAGAACCGGTCGAGCGCGAGCACCGAGCCCGTCTTGGTCTCGTACACCTTCGTCGCCTCGACGGCGCTGATCTTCTCGTCCGGGCGGCCGGCGGCCCCCTCGGCCGCCACCACGTGCGACGGACGCGGGTCTAGAACCATCCTTCCTCACCCGGATTCGCGTACTGCATGAACTCGACGAGCGCCCCGTCTGCCTGCACGAACGCGACCGTGAGGAAGCCGTCGCCGACGTCGAAGGGCTCGGCGAGGACGGTATGGCCCTCGAGAGCCTTCGTCACGTCGTCGACCCGGTAGGCGATGTGCGGATCGGTGCGGAGCGGCCCCCGGACCGGGCTGTCGGGCTCGTAGCGGAGCCACTCGACGTTGTAGGGATGGGCGCGCGGGCTCGTCACCCAGACCCGCGTGGCCTCCACCCAGCTCTCCCCCTGCTTCCGTTCCGACGTCGGCACGCCGATGTGGTCGAACCGCGACCGGTCGAGCTGCAAGCACGCCTCCTTGAACTTGCCGGCGCAAATTGGTAGGAAAGCTTCCTAACACACTCCTCCGCACAGGTCAAGCACGTGAACGCCACCCCAACGAGCGGCTCGCCGCAGCTGATGCGCCGGTTGAACTCGGCGCTCGTCCTGCAGGCGATCCGCGAAGCGGGATCGGCTTCGCGCGCGGAGATCCGCCAGGCGACCGGGCTCTCGAAGCCCACCGTCCGCGAGGTGGTCGAGTTCCTGCTCCGGACGGGTTACGTCAGCGAGGCGGTCGCGGGCGATCGAGACGGCGGCGGACGGCCTGGCCCGCGCGCCCGCGTCCTCACCTTCCGAGCCGACCTCGGCCACGTGCTCGGGATCGACGTCGGCGCGAACAAGATCCTGGTCCACCTCGCCGACCTGAGTGGAACGATCCTCGCTTCCGAGCGGCGACGCACGCGGAGCGCGCGGGGCGCCGTCACCGTTCTCAAAACGGTCCGCGCAGCCGTTGAGAAGGCGCTCGCCGGCGCCGGGGTCGACCGAGAGAGCCTGATGGCCGTCGCGGTGGGGACGCCCGGGGTCGTCGACCCGGCCTCGGGCCGGATCGCGCTCGCCCCGCAGCTTCCCGGCTGGGAGGGCCTCGAGCTCGGGCAGGCGCTCGGCAGCTCGTTCCCTTGCCCCGTGCTCGTCGAGAACGAGGTCCGGCTGTCCATCCTCGCGGAGTGCTGGCGGGGCGTCGCCCAGGGCATCGACGACGCCGTGTACGTCCAGATCGGCGTCGGGATCGGCGGCGGGATTCTCATCGGCGGCGAGCTCTATCGCGGCGCCGACGGCGCTGCGGGCGAGATCGGCTACCTCCCGTACCCCGACGGGAAGCCGCTGGCAGATGGCCCGGGCCCCTTCGAGCACGCGGCCGGCGGCAGCGCCTTCGCGCGGCTCGGGCGCGAGGCGGCCGCAGGGGACGAGGGAACGCTCTTGCGCGAGATGGCCGGCGGCGATCCCGAGGCGGTGGACGCGGAAGTCGTCTTCGCGGCGGCCGCCCAGGGGGACGAGGCCGCCCGCACGATCGTCGCGGACGTGACACGGACGCTCGCGAACGGCATCGCCGCTGTGGTCGCCGTCCTCAACCCCGCCACCGTGATCGTCGGCGGCGGGCTCTCCCGCGCGGGCGCAGCGCTCCTCGAGCCGCTCGAGCGCCACGTCGTCGAGCGGGTCCCGGTACCGCCGCGGCTCGTGCTCTCCTCGCTCGGCGAGGAGTCGGTCGCGCTTGGCGCCGTCCGCCTCGCTCTACAGCGGGCGGACGAGCGACTCTTCTCCTTCGCGGAGGCGAGCTAGCGTGCGCGTGCTCGGGGTCGGAGCACACCCGGACGATCTCGAGATTCTGTGCGGCGGCACGCTCGCCCGCTACGTCGAGGAGCGTCACGACGTCGTCATGTGCCACGCAACGAAGGGCGACCGCGGGAGCTTCGAGTACACCTCCGAGGAGGTGGCGCGGATCCGCCACGGCGAGGCGGGCCGGGCGGCGGAGATCGCCGGCGCGGAACACGTCTCGCTCGGACTCTCGGACGGCGAGGTCGACGCGTCGGACCCGGCCCAGAGGCGGCTCGTCGTCGACCTCGTCCGGGACACCCGGCCCGACGTGATCATCACGCACTCGACCGGCGACTACATGGCCGATCACAACGAGATCTCGAAACTGGTCTTCGACTCCAGCTTCCTTTCGAGCCTCCCCCTCTACGACACTGGGAAGCCGTACCATTCCGTCGTCCCCCCGATCTACTTCATGGAGACCGTGATGGGGCTCGGGTTCAGGCCGACCGAGTTCGTCGACGTGACGGGGACGATGGACAAGAAGGTGCGCATGCTCGAG
>JBOHAD010000015.1:0-42845 GCA_050697555.1 Gaiellaceae bacterium
GCATTAGCATGAAGAATCATCGAGCCCTCCCTGTGGTTGCGACTCCGACAAGCCGCACCCTAGGAGGGCTCGTTGACGTCAGCCGCTCAGCCGACCGTCAACAACCTGTCTGGGAACTACACCTAGGCGCTCTCTCGGCACAATCCGAGCGCCACGCGTGCGAACTCCCCCGATAGGCTTGAACCCGGAGGGAGGCTCGCGGCGGCCCCGGCGGCAAAGGAGGCTGGCCAGGCGGTCGAGTGACGTTCGTCGAGCGACGGCCGCGATGCCTCGCACCGTCGCCCCCTGCTACCGCCACCTGCTCTGAGCGAACCGTCCCTCGTCCTCGCGATCTTCGGCCCGACAGCCTCCGGGAAGACCGCCGTCGCCGAGGCGGTCGCCGAGCGCACGCCGGCCGAGCTCGTCTCCGCCGACTCGATGCAGGCCTACCGCGGGCTGCCCATCCTCACGAACCAGCCCGCGGGGCCGACGCGCCTCGTCGGCATCTGGCCCCTCGACCATGACGCGTCCGTCGGCGAGTACCAGCGCCTGGCCCATGCGGCGATCGACGAGATCCTGGCGGCGGGGCAAACACCCGTGCTCGTCGGGGGCACCGGGCTCTACTTCCGGGCCGCCCTGGCCGAGCTCGAGCTTCCCCCGGCGCCTCCAGCGGCCACGCGCGACCGCTGCGAGCGCCTCTACGACCGTCTCGGGCCGGAGCGCGCGCACGAGGCGCTCGCCTCGCGCGATCCGGCCGCCGCGGCCACTGTCCACCCGAACGACCGCCGACGCGTCGTCCGGGCGCTCGAGCTCGCCGAGCTGGGCGCCTCGCTCGCACCGGCCCGCAGCCGCCTCTGGACGGCGGAGACCCGTCACTCCACGCTGATCTTCGGCCTCGACGTGCCCCGCCACGTCCTCGCCGAGCGCATCGAGCGCCGCACGCGCGAGATGTTCGAGCGCGGGGTGGAGGAGGAGGTGCGCCGGGCGCGTGCCCAACGGCTCTCCGCCACCGCCCGCCACGTGATGGGCTTGCGCGAGGTGGCAGACCTACCGCGCGAGGAGGCCGTCGAGGCGCTCGCCCGGCGCACGCGCCGGTACGCGGCCTACCAGCGCAAGTGGCTTCGCCGCCTACCCGGCGTTGTTAGCCTTGCCGCCGACCGCCCCCCGGGCGCCGTCGCGGATGAGATTCTCGAAGTGGCACGGTCTCGGCAACGACTACCTGCTCCTCGAGCGGGCTGACGTCGGCTCCCCTCTCGAGCCCGGCCTCGTCCGCCGGCTCTGCGACTACCACCTGGGCATCGGCTCCGACGGCGTCCTCGAGGTGCTCTCGGCCGACGGCGACCGCGCGGAGGTCGTCGTCTGGAACCCCGACGGGTCGACGGCCGAGCTCTCCGGCAACGGGACGCGCATCGCCGCCAGGTGGCTCGCGCGCCGCTCCGGCGCGAGCAAGGTCGTCATCGCGGTCGGCCCGCGCGAGGTGATCGCGCGCATGCGCTCGGGGCGCGAGGTGGAGATGGAGATGGGCCCGGTCGAGGTTGCGCCGACCGAGGGACTGGACGTCGACGGTACGCGAGTCGAGTTCACGCCGGTCTCCGTCGGGAACCCGCATGCGGTGATCCGCCGTGAGCCTGAGCGGGCGGAGCTCCTGCGACTCGGACCCCTGGTCGAGAACCACTCTCGCTTCCCCGAGCGGACGAACGTCCAGCTCGTCCGCATCGACTCGCCGCGCGAGGCCACGGTGGGCGTCTGGGAGCGCGGAGCGGGGGAGACGCTCTCGTCGGGAACGAGCGCCGTCGCCGTGGCGGGCGCCGCCGTCGCCAACGGCTGGTGCGAGAGCCCGGTCACGATCCACCTCGCCGGGGGCGATCTCCTCGTCGCGCTCGACGACGCATTCAACGCCACGCTGACGGGACCGGCGGCGGAGATCTGCAGCGGCGACGTCTCGGAGGAGCTGCTCGATGAAGTTCGCTAGGCGCCTCGACCGGGTGCCGCCGTACCTCTTCGCGGAGCTCGAGCGCAGAATCGAGACGATGCGCGCCGCGGGCACCGACGTCATCTCGCTCGGCATCGGCGATCCCGATTTGCCCACTCCGGATGCGGTCGTGGAGGAGCTGCGCCGCCAAGCGGCCCGCCCTGAGACCCACCGGTATCCGTCCAACCGCGGCCTGGCCCCATTCCGCGAGGCCGTCGCCGCGTTCTACGCCGACCGCTTCGGCGCGGACGTCGACCCCGAAACGGAGGTCCTCCCGGTGCTCGGCGGCAAGGAGGGTGTCGCCCATGTCGCGCTCGCCTGCCTCGAGCCGGACGACGTCTGCCTGTCACCGGACCCCGGCTACCCGCCGTACACCTCGGGCCCCGTGTTCGCCGGAGCGCAGTTCCGCTACCTGCCGCTCCTCGAGGACAACGGGTTCATGCCCGACCTCGACGTGATTCCGCAGGACGTCCTCGCGCAGGCGAACCTCCTGTACCTCAACTATCCGAACAACCCCACCGGCGGGGTCGTGGCGGACGGATTCTTCGATCGCGTCGTCGAGCTTGCCCGGCAACGCGACGTGATCGTCGTCCACGACGCCTCCTATACGGAGATCGCCTTCGACGCCTACCGGCCCCCGAGCTTCCTCGCGACAGCGGGCGCGAAGGACGTGGGTGTGGAGATCTTCTCCCTCTCCAAGGGCTGGAACATGACCGGCTGGCGGGCCGGCTGGATCGCGGGCAACGCCGAGGTGGTCGAGCGCTACCGCCAGCTGAAGACGAACTTGGACTCGGGCATGTGGGACGCGCTCCAGCTTGCGGCGGTGGCTGCGCTGACGGTCGCGCGCGACTTCCCCGCCGAGATGTCGGAGGTCTACCGCAGCCGCCGCGACCTGATGATCGAGGCTCTCGGGGCGATCGGGCTGCCCGCCGAGCCGCCTCGGGCGACGCCGTACATCTGGACTCGCGTGCCAGAGAGCTACACGGCAGCCAGCTTCACCGAGCTCGTGCTCGAGCAGGCGGCGGTCGTCGTCTCGCCCGGGCCGTCCTTCGGTCCGAGCGGAGAGGGCTTCATCCGCATCTCGCTCACCGTGCCGGACGAGCGGCTCGAGGAAGCGGCGCGGAGGATCGAGTCTTCGCTCCGCGTCGGGTCGGCGGCATAATCCAGCCGTGACCCAACACCAGCCGGACCCAGCGCCCGGCGCCGAGCCGGAGCGCGGATTCGTCGTCGCCGTGCTAGCGCCCGGGGCCGAGGAGGAAGAGGAGCTGGGAGAGCTCCGCGAGCTCCTTCGAACGGCGGGCGTCGTCCCGGTGGGCGAGCTCGTGCAGCACCGGCCCGCCCCGGACCGGCGCACCTATGTCGGCAAGGGCAAGCTGGAGGAGCTGAAGCGGGTTTTCGGCGACGCCGCCGCCGAGTCCCTGGTCGTCGACGACGACATCGACCCGGGGCAGCAGCGGCGGCTCGAGGACGCGCTCGGCGCGCGGGTCGTCGACCGGACGCAGCTGATCCTCGACATCTTCGCCCAGCACGCGCGCAGCGCCGAGGGCAAGCTCCAGGTGGAGCTCGCCCAGCTCGAGTACAACCTGCCCCGCATGCGCGGCCTGTGGCGGCACCTCGAGCGCCTGGGCGGCGGGATCGGCACGCGCGGCCCCGGCGAGTCGCAGCTGGAGACGGATCGACGCCTCGCGCGGCGGCGCATCGGGCTCCTCCGACGCAAGCTGCGCGACCTGCAGGGACGCCGCGCGACACAGCGGAAGGCGCGGCAGGAGAGCGCGATCCCCGTCGTCGCGCTCGCCGGCTACACGAACGCCGGTAAGTCGACCCTTCTGAACGCGCTCACAGACGCGGACGCGTCGGTCGACGACCGCCTCTTCGAGACGCTCGACCCTACGACCCGCGGCTTCGTCCACGACGGGCGCCGTTATCTCGTGACCGACACGGTCGGCTTCATCCGCCGCCTGCCGCACCAGCTCGTCGAGGGCTTCGCCGCGACGCTCGAGGAGACCGTGCTCGCCGACCTCGTCCTCCACGTCGCGGACGCCTCGCAGCCGGACGAGCGCCTGGAGACGACCATTGCGGCGGTCGAGTCCGTGCTCGCGGAGCTGGGCGCACGTGAGCTCCCGGTCGATCTCGTGCTCAACAAGCTCGACGCGGTCGACCCGCTGCGGCGGCGGCGGCTCGGCAACAGCTTTCCAGACGCGCTTCAGATCTCCGCGCGAACCGGCGAGGGGCTCGACGAGCTCCGTGCCCGCGTGGCCGAGCGCTTCGCCGAGCGCTTCCGCGAGGTGCGCCTCCTCGTTCCCTACGAGGACGGGCGCGTCCTCACCGAGCTCTACGAGCTGGGGGCGCCGATCGAGGAGCGGGTCGACCGCTCCGACGGCGTCCTCGTGCTCGCGCGGCTCCCGCAGCGCGACCTCGCCCGTTTCGCGCCCTATCTGATCTCGGAGACGGCCGCGCGGGCGCGGCAAGGGTGATCGAGCTTCCAATAGTCCGCCTGCGCCGGGAGGCGACGCTGCCCGAGCGCGCCTACGCCGGTGACGCCGGGCTCGACCTGGCGGCCTGCGAGCCCGTCCGGCTCGACCCCGGCGAAAGGGCGGTCGTACCGACGGGCCTCGCGGTCGCGATCCCGGAGGGCTACGCGGGCTTCGTGCAACCGAGGTCGGGCCTGGCCGCGCGCCACGGGATCGCGGTCGTCAACTCGCCCGGGCTCATCGACTCGGGCTACCGCGGAGAGATCCGCGTCGTGCTCCTGAACACGGACACGGAGCGCACGTGGGCGGTCGGGCCGGGCGAGCGGATCGCCCAGCTCGTCGTCCTGCCGGTCCCGGAGCTCGACGTCGTCGAGGTGGACGAGCTGCCCGGGAGCGAGCGCGGCGTGCGCGGGTTCGGCTCCTCGCGCGGACGGTGATGGAGCCCCGCATTCGCGTCTCCGCGATGCTCCGGCGCGGCAACCGGCTCCTCCTCGTTCGCCAGCAGAAGCACGGGCGCGAGTACTGGCTCCTGCCCGGCGGCGGCGTGAACGGGGGCGAGACGCTCGTCAAAGCCCTCTATCGCGAGCTGGCGGAAGAGGTCGGCTTCGAGGAAGAGATCCCGGTCGAGGGGCCTGTCGCGATCGCCGACTCGATCTCGCCTGTGGGCGCGCCGGCCAAGCACGTCGTGCACATCGTCTTCGCGGGCTACTTGGGAGGGCGCTCGCTCGAGAAGGTCACCTCGTCGGACGCGGCCGTCTCGAACCACCGGATGTTCGACGTCGAGGACCTGGCCGGCATCGCGCTCCATCCGCCCATTCAGCGGTTTCTGGCGCGCTGGCAGCCGGGCGACCCAACGGTCTATCTCGGCGCCCTCTGGGCTCCGTAAGGGGACATTCGGCGCATCACGCGTGCGGCCTTGCCCGTTACGCTCGAAGCGGAGGGAGGACCGCGGTGGCCCCGGGGACGGCGTCTAGGAGTAGCGGCCGCCGCGCGCCTTCGCGCGGCGCGCGGCGACCCGTTGCGCCTCGTCCTCCAGGTCGCTCGCAAGCGGCTCGAGCTCCGGCGACTCACCGCCGCTCCGGTGCGCCAGCGCCTGGCCCAGGAGCCTGTCCGCGAACCAGGCGTTCCGAGGCAGCAGGGGGCCGTGGAGGTACGTACCCACGGCGCGGCCGAGCCGGCAGCCTTCGTGGCCGCTCTCGCCGTCGTTCCCGAATCCGGCCACGACGCGTCCGAGCGGCTCGGCACCCGGGTCGAGGATCGTCCGGCCGGCGTGGTTCTCGAATCCCGCGAGCGGCCTCCGCGCGCCCGGCTCGAGCTCGCAGTCGAGGAGCACGTCGCCGATCATCCGCCGCTTGCCCGCGATCGTGTGCAGGGGGAGGAGGCCGATTCCCGGCAGCTCGACGCCCGCGCGGTCGCGGTAGAAGCGCCCCATGAGCTGGTAGCCCCCGCAGACGGCCAGCAGCGCCGCCCCGCCCGCGACCGCCTCCCGCACCGCCTCGCCCTTGCGCACGAGGTCCGCCGCCACGAGCGCCTGCTCGCGGTCCTGCCCGCCGCCGAGATAGAGGAGGTCGTGCTCGCCCGGCTCGACCGCTTCGCCCATGCCGATGGGGCGGTAGTCGAAGCCGATGCCGCGCCAGGCCGCCCGCCGTTCGAGCACGGCCATGTTGCCGCGGTCGGCGTAGATGCTGAGGTAGTCGGGGTACAGGTGCCCGACGACGACCTTCACGCGGCAGCCTCCTCCCAGTAGGGACGGACGAGCCCTCGGTCGGAGGCGATCCTGCGCAGGGCGAGCATGGCCGTGTACGTCGGGAGGACGACGAGCTCGCCCTCCGGCGGCGTCAGCTCGAGGCCCCTGTCGAGGGCACGCTCGAGCGAGGGCACCACCTCGATGCGGTCTCGAGCGAGACCCCCGTACGCGAAGCGGAGCGCGAGCTCCTGCGCCCGCGCGCCGGTGGCGACGAGCGTCTCCAGTCCCTCGAGGAGCGGCTCGAAGTCCACGTCCCAGATCCAGGAGACATCGCGGCCGTCGGCGATGTCGTCGTTCAGCGCGACGACGGCGAGGCGGGGGGGACCGCCTCCCACGAGCGTACGCACGACCTCGTTCGCGCCGGCGGGGTTCTTGACGAGGAGGAGGAGCACGCTCCGGTCGGCGGCCTGGATCCGCTCGAAGCGCCCGAAGGCGGCGCGGAAGCGGCCGACCCCCGTCGCAACCTCATCGAGACCGGAGCCGAGAACGAGCGCGAGCGATGCCGCGGCGACCGCGTTGTAGACGTTGTAGAGCCCGGGCAGCGCGAGCTCGACGCGGCGTGTCCCCAGCGGCGTCGCAAGCTCGAAGGTGGAGCTCTGGAGGCCGGAGAGCTCGATCTCGCGGGCGGTCACGTCGAGCGGCGGGCGGGCGAGGTGGCCGTTCGGGCAGCGGTAGTCGCCGAGGTGCCCGACGTAGGCGGCGGTGTAGTCGAAGGGCGCTCCGCAGTCGGGGCAGTACTTCGAGTCGGCGGCGTGGGGAAGGCGCTCGCGCGCGACGCGGGGGTCGTCCAGCCCGAAGCGGAGCACGTTCCCGCGTCCGCGCACGATGTGCGCGAGGAGCGGGTCGTCGGCGTTGGCGACCACCCAGGCGTCCTGGCGGAGCCCGCCGACGGCGCTGCGCCAGCGCCCGGCGATCAGCTCGAGCTCACCGTACCGGTCGAGCTGGTCGCGGAAGAGGTTGCCCAGGCAGACCGCGTATGGCCCGACTCGCTGCGCGACATCCGGAAAGGCACCTTCGTCCACCTCGAAGAGGCCGAGCTCGGCGTCCGGCTCGGCCAGGAGCGCGGACGTGACGCCGGAGACGAGGTTGGCACCCGCTCGGTTGTGCGCAAGCCGGACGCGGTCTCCGAGGATCTCGGAGACGATCGCCGCGGTCGTCGTCTTCCCGTTCGTCGCCGAGACGAGCGCGGAGCCCAGGGGGAGCCTCCCGGCGAGGGTGCCGAGAGCGCCGGGGTCGATCGTGGCGAGGATCTTCCCGGGAAGCGTGGTCCCGCCGCCCCGCCCGGCCAGGCGCGAGAGCCGCCCGGCGGCGCGGGCGAGAGCAATCTCGAGGCCCAAGCGCACGACGGGAAGCCTAGTCCCTCGAACGAGGGAATCTCGCCTCGCTCCCGCAAAAGGGGGAGGCCGGCTACGCCGGATCGCCCTAGCTTGGGGTCTGGCGTAAACCATTTCTCCTATGCGGCCGCGCACCTGCGCGGAGGAAGGGAACAGATTCATGCGGCAAGAACGCGGTTCGAACGGAAGCACCCGCTCGAGCGCTCTCTGGGGCAAGGGCCCCAAGGGGGAAACCCGCTCCAGTGCCCTCTGGGGCAAGGGAGGCCGCGGCTTCGCCGCCCTCACCGTCCTCGTCCTCGCACTCGTCGCTCCGGCGACTGCAGGGGCGGGCGCCTTCGTTCCGCAAGGTCTCCTCGACCGGGCGGCCGCCGATCCCGCGGCGCAACTGGACGTCATCATCGTGGGCGCCCCGGGCGTCGACGCGCACGAGATCGAAGGCGAAAAGATGCGGGGCCGCCACGGGAAGCGCTTCGGCCGCGTGCACGATGAGTACGAGGACGTTCTCGACGGAGTGGCCGCCAGGGTCACCGGCGCCGGGCTGCTCGCCCTCGCCCGGGAGAAGGGCATTGCCTCGATCACGCCGGACGCGCCCGTCGTGGCGACGAGCGCGAGCTTCAGCCCCCTCGAGCTCTGGCCCCACGCGGTCGGTGCGAGCCAGCTCTGGGGCGACCTCGAGTCCCGCCGCGGGCGCGACCGCATGCCGGCCATCGCCGTCGTCGACTCCGGCGTCGACTCAGGGCTCGCCGATCACTTCGGCGGCCGCGTCGTCGCGAGCCTCGACTTCACACGTGGCGCGCGGGAGGAAGACGACCTCGGTCACGGCACGATGGTGGCCGCGATCGCGGCCGGATCGTCCACGTCCTACCCCGGCGTGGCCCCGACCGCCGACATCGTCTCCCTGCGCGTGCTCGACGAAGAGGGCAAGGGTCGCGTGAGCGACGTCCTCGCCGCCACGGAGTGGCTGGCCAAGCACGGCAAGAAGAAGGGCATCCGCGTCGCCAACTTCTCCGTCAACTCCCCGCACCCGAACTGGGGTCTGCACGATCCGCTGAACGCGGCTGTGCGCCAGCTCTGGATTCGGGGGACGGTCGTGGTCGCCTCCGCCGGGAACAACGGCTCGAGCCGGATGCTCTACGCGCCGGCGAGCGATCCGTTCGTGATCACCGTCGGGGCCACCGACATCGCCGGCACGGCCAACACGGCCGACGACCGGAACGCTCCCTGGTCGAGCTACGGCTACACGGCCGAGGGCTTCGCCAAGCCCGAGGTGGCGGCACCCGGCCGTTACATGGTGGCGGGCGTGCCCGAGGGTTCGACCCTGACCGGCCTCTTCCCCGAGCGCGTGACCGCGCCCGGCCACATGTGGATGTCCGGCACGTCCTTCGCCGCGGCCGTCGCCTCCGGCTCCGCCGCGCAGATCCTCGCGCGCCACCCCAAGTGGACGCCCGACGAGGTCAAGGGCGCGCTCATGCTCACCGCCCGGCCGCTACCGCTCGCCGAGCCGATGTCGGTCGGCGTCGGGCAGATCGACGTGGCAGCCGCGGCGGCGCTGAGCAACGCTCCGGATGCCAACGCGCACCTCGAGCCCTTCGTCCGCTCTCGCGGAAGGCACGCGGGCTTCGACGCGGCCGCGTGGGCGCGAGTCGCGCGGGCCGACGCCTCCTGGGCGAATGCCTCGTGGGCGAACGCCTCCTGGGCCAACGCGTCCTGGGCCAACGCCTCCTGGGCCAACGCCTCCTGGGCGAACGCCTCCTGGGCCAACGCGTCCTGGTCGTCGGCGTCCTGGGCGAACGCCTCCTGGGCGAACGCGTCCTGGGCGAACGCCTCGTGGGCCAGCGCCTCCTGGGCCAGCGCCTCCTGGGCGAACGCCGGCTGGGTCGAGTAGCCCGCCTGAGGTAGCCGTTCGACCAGGGCGCTCCCTCGAACGGGGGACGTCAGGCGCCCGGCCTGCGCCTACGTTCTGATCATGGCTCTGCGGCCCCACGCTTCCGCGTGGTCACGGAACGGATCGGCCGCCCCGGATCCGGGCGGGGGGCGCCCGTGAGCGCGGTCCCGAACGAGCTCGCCGGCGTCGAGCGTCCCGCATCGGGGGGCCTCCCGCGCCCGGCGAAGCTTTACCTCTACGCCGTGGGCCTGGCAGCTGCGGCCGCGGCGATCGTGCCGCTCTCGCATCTCTCGCCCTCGAGCGAGGGCTGGCCGGCGTTCTTCGTCCTTGCCGCCTGCGCGGCCGTGGCGCAGCTCTTCATGGTGCGAACGCCGCGCGACCAGTCGTACCACACGACGATTGTCTTCCTCGTACCGGCGGCCCTGCTCTTGCCCCCGGAGCTGATCGCGCTCCTCGGGATCGTCTACGGCATTCCGGAGTGGCTGAAGGTCCGGTTCCCCTGGTACATGCAGGGGTTCAACATCGCCAACCACACGCTGAACCTCCTGGCCGCCTGGGGGGTCGTCGAGCTCGTGGGCCAGCTCGGCCTCGGCCAGGGGACCGAGTTCGCGCTCGCCGGGCTCCTCGCCTCCATCGTCTTCGTGGCGCTGAACCACGTCGTCCTCGCGACGATGCTCCACTACGCGCGGGGGCACTCGCTGCGGCAGAGCGGCCTGTTCTCCGTGGAGAGCCTCTCGACCGACCTCGTCCTCGCCGCGCTCGGCGTCGCCTTCGCGAGCCTCTGGAACTGGAACCCGCTCATCCTCCCGGCCGCCGTGGCCCCGCTCCTCCTCATCCACCGCTCGCTCAGCGTCCCCGCCCTCCAGGAGGAGGCGCGCGTCGATCCCAAGACCGGCCTGTTCAACGCGCGCCATTTCGCCGCCACGCTCCGGGAGGAGATGCGCAGAGCCGCGCGGCTCGAGCGTCCGATGTCGGTGGTGATGGCCGACCTCGACCTGCTGCGCGACATCAACAACGCTTACGGCCACCTGGCCGGGGACGCGGTCCTGAACGGGGTTGCCGAGATCTTCCGCAAGCAGCTCCGCCACTACGACGTGCCCGCCCGCTTCGGAGGAGAGGAGTTCGCCATCCTCCTTCCGGAGACGGAGCCCGAGCACGCGCTCGAGATCGCCGAGCGCATCCGGCGCGCGGTCGCCGACCACCGCTTCGAAGTGGAGACCTCGAGCGACCCGATTCGCGCCACCGTCTCCATGGGCGTCGCCGGCTTCCCGGAGGACGGCGCCGACCCGAACGAGCTCATCCACCAGGCGGACCTCGCCGTCTACCGGGCCAAGCTCCAGGGACGCAACCGCGTGCTCGGCGCGAGCGCCGAGCCGCTCCTCGTGCCCAGCGACCGCAAGGCCAGGCTGGCCGCCGTCCCCGAGGAAGGGGAGTACACGGCACCCGCTGCGCGCGCGCTCCAGGAGCTCCCCGAGGTGGAGCGGCGCGAGCACCAGGCTCCGAAGCAGCGTCCGCACACCCCCGCCGGGCCGCGCTTCCTGGCGCTCTCGCCGGCGCTGGTGTCGCTCGTCGTGCTCGTCAGCGTCGGCGGCTTCGTCGCGGGCCTCGTCGGCTTCGCGCTCGGAACCTCGGACGACATCGTGGGCCTGCTCGCCGTCATCGCGCTCGTCGCGGGAGGCCAGGCGCTCGCCCTCGAGCTCGACGGAGGAGGCTCGATCTCGGTGAGCGCGGTCGGCGCGCTCGCCGGCGCGTCCCTCTTCGGCCCGAAGGCGGCCTTCCCGCTCGCCGTCGCGATCACCGCGGTCGCCTGGAGCTCCCAGCGGACGCCCATCTACCACTTCCTCTTCAACATCGGCGCGCTCTCGTTCGCCTCCCTCGCGGCGGCGGCGGTGTTCAGCGTGCACCTCCGCGTCGACGACAACCTCGCGGTGCTCGTGACCGCGGCCGCGGGGCTCGTCGCCGGAGGTGCCTACTTCGTCGTCAACACCGGCCTCCTGTCGGGCGCCATGGCCCTCGAGGGGCACGACAGCTGGCGGCGCGTCTGGACCGAGCGCTTCTCCTGGCTCCTCCCGCACTACGTCGCCTTCGGCGCGATCGGCGGCGCCATCGCGCTCGCCTACGGCGCGATCGGCCTCTACGGCCTCGCGGTCTTCGTCCTCCCGCTCCTGCTCATGCGCAAGACGATGGCCGCGTACCTGGGCCACACGGAGAAGTCGACGAAGAAGCTGCGCGAGGCGGCCGAGACGATCCGGAGCCAGAACGTCTCGCTCGAGCACGCCAACCGACTCCTCAAGGAACGCTCGACGGCGGCGATGGAGAGCCTCTCGGCGACGGTCGACGCGCGCGACGCCTACACGGCCGGGCACTCGCGACGGGTGCAGCAGCTGGCGCTGGCCGTCGGGCGGGAGCTCGGGCTTTCGCAGGCGGAGCTCGATCTCCTGGGACACGCGGCCCTCTTCCACGACATCGGCAAGCTGGCCATCCCGGACTCGGTGCTCCTCAAGCCCGCGAGCCTTTCGAGCGAGGAGTGGGGGCTCATGCAACGGCACGCGGACGAGGGCGCCCGCATCATCGACCGCCTCGGCTTCCTCGGCGACGCCGTGCCCGCCATCCGCCACCACCACGAGCGCTGGGACGGAACCGGCTACCCCGACGGGCTCGCCGGCGAGGAGATACCTCTCGGCGCGCGCATCATCCACGTCGCGGACGCGCTCGACTCGATGCTGACGACGCGGATCTACCGCGCGGCACGGCCGGCGGACGAGGCCGTCGACGAGCTCCGCCGCGGCTCCGGGAGCCAGTTCTGCCCGCGCTGCGTGACCGCGCTGGAACGCCTCCTCCAGGGTGACCGTCCCGAGCAGCTACCCGCGCGGCCGCACCTCCTGGCGACCGCCTCGTAGCGCCTCTCGCCACTTGCAGTCCGTCCAACTTGCTCTATCATCGGTAGCGTGACCCGCGGCATCGCGCGCAGGGAGCTCGCGACCTTTCGCGCCGGCCTGCTCCGCCGCTACAGCGACGACCAGATCCTGGTCGAGCTGCAGGTCTGCGCCAGGCGCCTGGGGCGCTCCCCGACCATGCGCGAGTTCGCCGCCGACCCGAGGACGCACGTTCACCCGCAGACGGTGGTGGGCCACTTCGGGACCTGGAACCGCGCCAAGCGCCTGGCCGGCCTCACGGCGCGGCGGTTCGCCACCCGGGACGAGCTCCTCGGTCAGCTCCGCGCGCTTGGCGAGGAGCTGGGACGGACGCCGACCGGCAGCGATCTGGACGAGCGGCGTGCGACGATGCCCTCGAGGTCGCTCTACTGGCACGCCTTCGGCTCGTTCACCAACGCGCTCAGGGCGGCCGGATTCGAGGTCCCGCGCGGCGCAGAGCGGCTCGAGCGCGCGCTCAGGCAGGGCGAGCGCCTGGCCACGAGGCTGGGGAGGCTACCGCGGCTCGCGGACTGGGCGCGCGCCCACGACCGCGATCCCCGGTTTCTCAGCGAGTGGCAGGTCTACCGCCTCTTCTCAGGGGGACGCGGCGGTTGGCCGGCGTTCCAGTACCTCCTGCGCGAACGTCTGACGCGCAACGGGGTCGACGTGCGGCCCGACGGCCGTATCACGCGCTAGCGTGCCGTGGCCGGCGCGGCGATGGCCGCGAGGCGGGCCAGGCAGAAGCGCGCCTCGTCAGGAGCCCGCATGGCGGGGAGGAGCTCCTCCGTGAAGCTCGTGTCGGGCTCGAACGCCTCCGCGCTCGCGATCTCGCCCTCGGCGAGCCTGAGAAGCGTGCCCTCCGGCACCTCCCGGGTCTCGAGCCGCGCTCCCGCGTAGCGCTCGGTCAGCTCGAGGGCCTCGCGGGTCGAGGCGAAAAAGAGCTCGTTGCGTCCCTTGCCGATCCAGAGGGGGCGCCCGATCCCGCGGGCGAGGAAAACAGCCTCCGGCACCCGCTCGTCGAACCACGCGGCCGCCATCGACCCGTAGAGCTCGCCGAGCGCGCCGGCGCGGCTCTCCTGCCGCTCCGCGAGCGCGAAGATCGCCTCGGAGTCCACGGTCATGTCCGGCTCGTTCCGCTGGAAGCCGTAGCGCGCGAAGATCTGCTCGTCGTTGGCGATGATCCCGTTGTGGATGCCGACGACGCGGCCGTGGCGCACGGGATGGTTGTTCGCCGCGAGGCTGGGGTGGCCCTTCGTGTAGTCGCGGACGTGCACGAGAGCCTGGCGGGCGTCAGGGGGGATCTCGAGCGCGTCCAGGAGCTCGCTCGCGCCCGTCCGCTGCTTGTGCACCGCGATGGAAAGAGCCGGGCCGCGGTAGGCGTATCCGACGGCGTCGGCACCCCGCCCGGAGATAGCCGCGAGGAGGGTCTGAGCGACGAGGGTCCGGTCGACCCCGCTCTGCCCACTGACGCTATATCCAGCGATGCCGCACAACTGCTGTCTGCCCTCGATGCTAGGAAACGTCCCGGACGGTGGCCCCGAGCGGCCGCACGTGCCACCGGCCCAAGATTTGCCACTATAGCCATCGGCGCCGTCCTCGACGACGTCCATCCCCCTAACCGGTGGTGCTCCTCAAGGCCGCACGTCGCGCCGCCGATACGGGGGGCGTGGAGCACCAGCCTGCGGAACTTCCTCACGAGTCGGAGCCCGTCGCGGACGCCGAGCCGAAGCTCGAGCTCGTCCCCGACCCGGTGGACGCGGAGGAGCAGGAGCAAGAGGAGGACGAGCGCGAGGACGACGACGTCCCGGCCCCGACGCAGGATCCGCTGAAGCTCTATGTCCGGCAGATCGGCGACGGCCCCCTCCTGACGGCGGCCGAGGAGCGAGAGCTCGCGCGCCGCAAGGACGAGGGCGACGAGTGGGCGAAGCGGCGCCTGGTCGAGTGCAATCTCCGCCTCGTCATGTCGATCACGCGCAACTACGTGAACGCGGGCGTTCCGCTTCTCGACCTCATCCAGGAGGGCAACCTGGGGCTCATCCGCGCGGTGGAGAAGTTCGACTACCGCATGGGGTACAAGCTCTCGACGTACGCGACGTGGTGGATTCGCCAGGCGGTCACGCGCGCGATCGCCGACCAGGGGCGCACGATCCGTCTTCCGGTGCACGTCGTCGACCAGGTGCGCCGGGTGATGCGCGCCCGCCGAGTCCTGACGCAGAAGCTCAACCGCGACCCCCTTCCCGAGGAGCTCGCCAAGGAGTCCGGCTTCGACCTGAAGCGGATCAACGAGCTCCTCGACCTCGTCGAGGACCCCGTCAGCCTGGAGACGCCCGTTGGCGACGGCGACTCCATGTACGGCGACATGCTCGAGGACCTGAACTCGGAGCAGCCGGACACCGTGCTCGCGGAGCTCCTCCGCGGCGTCGAGCTCCAGACGGCGCTCGCCGGCCTGGCCGAGCGCATGCGCCACGTGCTCGAGCTTCGCTTCGGGCTCGGCGGCCAGCCGCCGAAGACGCTCGAGGAAGTGGGCGCCGAGCTGGGCGTCACGCGCGAGCGCGTCCGCCAGCTCGAGTCACGCGCCCTGCGGGAGCTCCAGGCGGCCGCTCCCGAGCTGCGGCTCTACCTGCGCGTCGAGTAGGCCCTTCCACCACGCGCTCGCCGGCGCTCGTGTTCCACGAGCACAAGCTCTTCTTCGCGCAGGAAGGCCGCGAGAGCTCGTCCCGGCGGTCTCGGAACGGGGAGGGACTTTGTGTGTGTGAAACACAAGGTCGCGTGCGTTGGGGGCGGCTAGGGTGGCCGTGTGACCGGGTTCGTCGACGTCCACTCTCACGTCGTGCCCTCGGGGGACGACGGGGCTCAGTCCGTCGAGGACGGCTTCGCCCTCTGCCGGGCCGCGGCCGAGCGCGGGACGACCGTGCTGTTCGCCACGCCGCACGTCTGGCCGTCTCTGCCGCTCGGCGCGGAACGCGAGGAGCGTGTACGCGCCGCCCACGCCGAGATGGCCGAACGCGCCGCCGAGACGGGGCTCGACCTGCGCCTCGGCTGGGAGCTGACGCCCATGCCCGCGCTCCTCGGCGAGGGCATGGGGCGCTACCGGCTCGGCGACCTGCCCGCCGTCCTCATGGAGGTGCCCTTCCACGGCTCCCTGGGGCTCGCAGAGAGCCTCGCCGAGCACATCGAGGCCGGTGGCTTCACTCCGGTGATCGCGCACCCGGAGCGGGCGCAGGCGCTGGCCGAGGACGTTTCCGCGGTGGAGCGCCTGCGCCGGCGGGGTCGGCTCCTCCAGGTGAACGCGACGAGCCTGCTCGGCTACCACGGGCCGGAGATCGAGCTGACCGCCTGGCGTCTCGTCGACGAGGGCCTGGTCGACCTGGTCGCCTCGGACGGCCATCGCTCCTCCCGACCCCCGTTCCTCGACGACGCCTTCGACCTCGTGCGCGCGCGGGTGGGGGAGAGGGCGACGGCGCTCTTCGACGGACGGGCCCTGCCCGGGCCGGCGCTAGCGGATCGCGACCGCGTCGATCTCGCGCAGCGACGCTAGGCGCGAGAGCGATTCGATCTCGATCTGGCGGACGCGCTCGCGCGTGATCCCGAGCCGGCGGCCGATGTGCTCGAGCGTGTGCGGCTCCTCGCCGCGGAGGCCGTAGCGAAGCTCGAGGACGCGCCGGTCGCGTTCCGGGAGGGACTCGAGGGCCCGGTCGAGCGCCTCCTTCTGGAGCCGCCGCTCGGTCACCTCGTCGGGGAGCGGGTCGTCCCCCGCGACGAGATCGCCGAAGACGGCGTCCTCCTGCTCGCCGATCGGCTGGTCGAGGCTCGTGGAGGCCCGCGCGGCGGCGCGCACCTCGATCGCCTGCTGGAGCGGCAGGCCCGCCTCGTCCGCGATCTCGTCCAGGGAGGGCTCGCGCGCGAGCTGCGTCCAGAGATGCCGCTCGGCGCGGTGCATCTTCTGCATGCGCTCGACCACGTGCACGGGCACGCGGATAGTCCGCGCCTTGTCGGCGATCGCCCGCGCGACCGCCTGGCGGATCCACCAGGTCGCGTAGGTGGAGAACTTGAGACCGCGCTGCCACTCGAACTTCTCGACGGCGCGGATGAGCCCGAACATGCCCTCCTGGATCAGGTCGAGGAACGGCAGGCCCTGGTTGCGGTAGTTCTTGGCGATCGAGACGACGAGGCGGAGGTTGCACTCGATCATGCGCTTCTTGGCCTCCATGTCACCCCGCTCGATCCGCTTGGAGAGCTCGACCTCGTCCGCCGCCGTGAGGAGCGGATGGCGGCCGATCTCGCGGAGGAAGAGCTGGAGCGCGTCCGTCGTCGTCTCGAGGACCTCGGTGCCGCGAATCGGGGTGGCCGGCTCCCGCGCGGGCTCCTTCTGGCGGTCGACGACCTCGATGCCGCGCTCCTCGAGCTCCTTGTGGAGCTGCTCCACGTCGGCGGGGTCGACGTCGAGGAGCTCGATCGCCTCCTGGAGCTCGAGCGCCTCGATGAAGCCCGCGCTCTCGGCGCGCTCGAGAAGCAGCTGGAGGTCGTCGTGTTGAGGGACGATCGCGGGGTCGTCGGCCATTCAGGCGAGAGTCACGGGCGATTCGGGACCATTGAAAGGGGGGAGAGAGCCTCCCGGTTGCGTGCCGCGCTTACCCTACCCGTCCCGCCGCCCGTGTCAAACCTGAACCGCGCTACTCGACGAGCGAGAGCGCCCGGGCGCCGAAATCCGGGGAGCCGGCGCTCTGGCTGCCGATGCCCTCCCAGACGACCTTGGTGAAGCGCCCGTTGAGCTTGTTCTTCTTCGAGCCCTGGATCTCGTAGCTCGTGATCACGTAGCCGGCCCAGCCGACCACCTCGTACTCGAAGTTCGCGCCGCCGCCGCGCGTGCCCCGGTAGACGGGGAAGAGCATCTCAGTGTCGAGACGGTTGTCGAGCGCGTTCTTCACGTGGCTCGAGTTGAACTTGGCGCCGGGGTCGGAGTAGTACCACCCGAGCGGCATGTACCCCTCGTAGCCCCGCTCGATCCAGTCGGCGAGGATCGGAGGGCCCGTGCCGCCGTGCGAGCCGTCGATGTTGATGAGGCGGAACGCGCCGGGGCCCACCTTCTCGAGCTCGAGATCCGTGTCCACGCCGAAGCACAGGCACTGGAGCATCGGGTGCTGCTCGTCCACGCCGAAGGGCGCCGCCCAGCGGGCCTCTTCGAGCGGGCTCGTGCGAGCCTTGGCGCGGGCCTGCACCTGGACCTCGTCGATCCCGAAGAGCTTCGTGAAGAAGGCGGGGGCGGGCCGCGCGCCGGTCACGAGAATCGGGTCGTCCGGGAGCAGCTCGGTCTGGATGCTGACGGACTCGACGCCGCCGCCGTTCTTCTCCGCGTACTCGAGGGCGAGGCTGTTGGCGACGGCGGCGTCCCCGGGAAGCGCCTGTGCCCCGGCGAGCGCCGCCGCATCGACCGTGCTCTGAAGCGCGCGGTCGGCGCGGTACCAGGAGCCGACGTCGAGCACGGCTGCGCACATCCCGAGCAGGACGCCGAGGACGAGCACCGTGAGGACGGCGACCTGTCCGGCGTGGCGGTCGGCCGTGGGAGGGGCGGCGGGCGGCGACATCGTGAAGCCTGTGCCAGGCATCGGCAAACTCCCTTCAAGAGCCAATCCCCCAGGCGGGGAGACGCTCAGAGGTTTACGCTCAGTCGCTCCGCGCCCAGGGGCCGACGCCGCCGACGCGTTCAGGCGTGATCCGGAGCGTCCAGCCGGCCGGCGGGTCGGGCATGGGCGGAAAGACCACGTCGGGCCCGAGGTAGGTGTAGGCGAGGCGCTGGAGAAGCTCGGCGCCGCCGCCGTCCTCGATGCGGGCGCGCCCGTGCACGACGAGGTACTCCCTGAGCCCGTGCGGGTTGACCACCGGTGTCTCCAGGGAGAGCGTCACCCGCGGGTCGCGCCGAGCGTTGCGAAGCTTCTGCTGCGGGCGCAGGTGGCCGGAGACGATCTCGTCGCCGTCGAGCCCGACCCAGATGCACGTCACCTGCGGGCTGCCGTCCGGGTTGAGCGTGACGAGGTGGGCGACGGCATCGGACTCGAGCACGGCGCGGGCGCTCTCCGGCAGCGTGGCCATGGCGTCGCCCATTCTGCAGGATCGAGCCGACGCACGAGAAGGGGCGTTATGTCAAGTCGGCGCTCGCGCGGGCGGTGACCGGCCCTTCGGCGCTCGGTCGCTTCCTCCCCACGAAGAGGAGAAGCGCCGCGAGCACGGTCGTGAAGGCCGATGCGGGCGGGCATCTCGACCCCGGCCGCGGCCACGATCCAGACGAGGATGATCGTGAGCGAGCCGGCGAGAGTCGCCATCGTCGCGTTGGGGTTCTGCTGAACGGCGTTGGGAAGCTGCATGGATCTCCCTCCTTTCTGTCCGCACGACGGACGAGCGCCCCCGCGTCTTTCCCCGCGATCCCGCTCTCAGCCCGTAACGGGCAGGCCCAGGAAGCGGGCCGCCTCCTCCACCACGTCGTCGCCGAGCTCGAGCGAGCGCACGTCTTCCACCTCGAGCGAGCCTGCTGCGCGGTCGAAGAGCGTCACGTTCGGCCACTGAGACTCGAGCGTCGACCACCAGCGCACGCCAGAAGCCGTGGGACGGCGCTGGAAGAGGGCCGCGGCATCCGCCTGCGTCCGGGACCGCTCCCCGGTAGCGACGAGCGAGGGCCGCAGCCCTTCACCGGCGAGGACGCGCGGCTCGTCCAGGTCGACGATCGGGGCCTCATCCGGGAGCGCGAGAGCCGCGAGCGCGAGCGGGAGGCCCTGGCTCCGCAGGTCACCGGTCTCGAGCCGGTTGCCGCGAAGGCCCTGAAGGCGCTCGACGACGCACGAGATCGGCGCCTCCGTCGTGTAGAGGCAGCCGTAGAGCTCGGGATTGTCGTGCCGGCCGGACCCTTGCAGCATCCGGGGAAACCAGGCAGCGCCGCCCCGAGCCGAATCCGCCACCCCCGCATCCCAGGGGAAGCAGCGGTACAACCTCACGCGTACGAGCCGGCCCGTTCCTGCTGGAGGGCCGCAAGCAGGTCCATCGTCTCTCCCCTGCGGATGACGTCGATCGGACGTCGGTTGCGCAAGTGAGCGTTGACGCCGAAGAGCCACTTCTCCGCCGTGGAGGGCTCGTAGAGGCGCAGAAGAGACGACATCACGAGCTCGAGGAGGTCGAGCCGCTCGGCGTTGTCGGGATCGATGCCCCTCCCCTGCTTCCAGCGGCTGATCTGGGCGGGACTGACGCCCAGAGCGTCGGCGAGCCGCCGCTGCGAGCGGAAGTCGTGGGCGAGGGCCTCGACCTTGAGCGCGGGAGCGACGGGCACAGACCTCAGATCTTAGCGCAACGAAAAGCGTTGCGTGCTTCTCGAATCGCTCTTGCGGCGCAGCGTTCGAGCGAATACGGTGCCGTGGCCCCGATGCTGCTCGAGCCTCTCGATCCGAACGAACGATTTCATGCCAGACGCCGACAGGCTCGCCGCCGGAGGACGATCCGGCGGGTCGGGGCGCTCGCGGTCGTCGCGCTGAGCGCAGCGGCGATCGCTCTCGGCGCGAGCTTCATCCAGCGCGGCAGCGGCAACACGTCGACCTCGAGCGACGTGCCGCGCTCGACCGGCTCCGACGCGCCCGCGCCGCCGCCCAAGCCGGAGCCGCGACCCCTCCCGGCCGAGATCCGGGGCGTCCACGTGACCATGGCGCTCGCGTCCCTCGACGGCAAGCTCGAGGAGTACTACGACCTCAGCGGCGAGGGTCTGAACACGATCCAGCTCGACGTGAAGGACGAGAACGGCGAGGTCGCCTTCAACCGCCCGCGCGTCCCCCTGGCGGAGAGGGTCGGCGCGTCCCGCAACTACTACGACCCCCGCCGGGTCGCCCGCGACGTCCGGAAGCGCGGCCTCTACCTGATCGGCCGGATCGTAGTCTTCCAGGACCCGTTCCTCGCCGAGGAGCGGCCTGCCCTGGCGATCCGCAGGGAGGGAGGCGGGGTCTGGACGACTGCCGCGGGCCTCGCCTGGAGCAACCCGTACGACGAGCGCGTCTGGAAGTACAACCTCGACGTCGCCGAGGCGGCCGTCGAGGCGGGCTTCGACGAGATCATGTTCGATTACGTCCGCTTCCCGACCGACGGCGACGTTTCGACTGTCGTGTACGAGGGCCGCAGGCGCGAGCACAGAAGCGCGACGATCTCCCGCTTCCTCGACTACGCTCGCGGGCGTCTCGAACCCCTCGGGGCACGGGTTTCGGCCGCTGTCTTCGGGCTGAGCGCGACGCGCGAGATGGGGATCGGCCAGCGCCCGCGCCGCCTCGCCAGATACCTCGACGCCATCTACCCGATGGTCTATCCCTCCCACTACGGGGCCGGCGAGTTCAGCCTGGACGACCCGAACGCGGTTCCGGGCATCACGGTCGCCCGCTCCCTCAGGGACTTCCGCCGGGCGCTTCGAGGCCGGGACACGCTTCTCGTCCCCTGGCTCCAGGACTTCACGCTCGGCCGCGAGTACGCGCTCGAGGACGTCCGGGCGCAGGTACGGGCCGCTCGCGACCTCGGCTCGAAGGGTTTCCTCCTCTGGAACGCCGCCGGTGTCTACACACCCGGCTCGCTCGCGGGAACGTAGTCGCCACGCCACGTTCCACAGGGCTGCCCACAACCCGGCCGCCAACCTGTGGAAGATGTGGAAAACTAAACTTTTCGCAAAGTGCATAGATCATGTTGAACGGGTCCTTGCACTCCCCCAGGGGGCCGTCTAGATTCCCCCCTGCGTCGAGCACGGAACGCAAGTAGGTTGAAGCCCCACCGGGGAACCGTAGGCGGAAGCCGAAAGTTCGCCGGAGAGGTGGACGAAAGCGTCACCGGCTCGGCGAATTTTTTTGGTCCAGTAGAGTGGCGCCGGCCGTGCAGCTCCCCCCGCGTCCCCCCGCGTTCAGCCCCGGATTCACGTCGTTTCTCTGGGGGCTCGGCCTCGGGCTCTACATCTGGATCGGCCTGCTCGCGGTCGGCGTCGGGGGCGGCTCGGCCTTTCTCTTCGGCCTCGTCCTGGGCGTGCTCATCTTCTTCTTCGTCCGCCTGCGCGGCGAGGATCAGCTGCGGCGCTGAGCGAAACTAGAGCGCGAAGGCGGGTCGGCGGTCGGCGACGGCCGCGAGGGCGAAAACGAGGAGCGCCGCCAGGTCGGGTCCGAGCTCGCTCTCGAGCCGAGCTCGCGCGCTCGGGCGGTCGCACGCGGCCAGGCGCTCGAAAGCGGCGCAGTCGTCGAGGAGACGGGGCGCCCCCCGGCGCCGGACCTGCTGGGACGATGCGGCGTCCATGGCCGTCTTGAGTATCGGCGCCCGCGGCCCGGCCGCCCGATCCCTTGCGCGAGTGAACGACGACGGGGGCCCCGGCGGCCCCCGTCGTCATGGGCGATTTCCGCTGCGAACCGCGCGTTACGGGACGTCCCGCCGGTCGCGGGCGACGGGCTCCTCGCGCGTCGTGCCCGTGGCGACCGTGTCGTCGTCGCGCACGACCGTGCGCTCGCTCGTCGGGGTCGTCGTCGCGACCTCGTTCCGGTCGTAGTCGTGTACGTCCTCGTCCGGGACGACCGTCTTGCGGTCGACGACGCGCGAGCGCGGGCCCGTCGTGTCGAAGATGAACGCGAAGATGATCCCGAGCCCGAAGGCGAGAACGCCCTGGAACACGATCAGGTCCTCAGCGAGCCCGCCGAGGCCGATGTCGCTGATCCAGCCGGCGACGCTCTCTCCCTCGTCCGTCCCCGTCGGCCGGGTGGCGACGAGGATGCCGCCCACGATCACGAGAGCCGGCAGGAAGCCGAGGAGGAGCACTCCTGGGCTGACGATCGGGACCCCCCATTTCGTCCAGCCTCCGAAGAGCTGTGAGAGACCGAGGGCGGCGCCGGCGCCTGCGAGGATGCCCATCGCGGCCCAGTACTCGCTCGTCGAGCCGAGGTCGAAGAGCGTGGCCAGCCAGACGAGGAAGCCAGCGGCGGCCGCGCCGATGAGGGTGAAGAGGCCGCGGACGAGGGGCGGGCCGCCCCAGGCGCGCTCCTCGTGCCGATGCTCGACCGTCTCGTCCCGGCCGGCTACGCCGTCGCGGTCGCGGTCGACCACGGCATCGCGATCACGTCGTCTCGAGAACATGCACACTCACCTCGTTCGCGTCGGGTTGCGAGGAAATTTCCCGATTAAGGAACGCTTGTAACCCAGCTTCGGTTACGCAGCGAGATTCGCTTACGCAGCGAGATCGCGCCTGCGGGCGTCGAAGGAGCTCGAGAAGAGCTCGGCGCGGAAGGCGGCCAGCGCGTGCTCGCGGTCGTGGGCGAAGACGTGCTCCACGACGGCGACGCGTGCGTCGTTGTAGAAGGGGACGTCGACGTGCGCGCGGCTGACGACGTTGACCGACGTCTGCGTGCAGGCGGGGCACTCGACCGCGAGCCCCACGTCTCCGCCGCCCGGGCTGAGGAGCCGGAACGCTGATGGGAAGACCGGACGCGGCCGCTCCTCCGGGTAGCAGAAGAAGCTCCAGGGCCAGGTGCCGGCCTGGATCCGCCGCGCGGCCTGATCGACGAGCTCGGCGGACGAGGACTCGAAGCGCGAGGTCATGAGGTTGAAGTAGGACGTGTCGGAGCCGCCGAGCGGGGCCCAGTCGAGCTCGTCGTGGGTGACGAGCCCCTCGTGCTCCTCGCCGCAGGCGCAGGCGAAGGTGATCTGGTAGACGGCCGGGTGAGCCGCGCCGGGCAGGCGCCCGACGACCCGGAACTCCGACAGGCGCACCTTCACCTCGTCCCGCGCTGGGCAGGAGAAGGCGTACCGCCCGGTGAGCTCGTCGTACATGTGCCCGAAGTATGTATCGGCCGACCGGACGGGAACCGCATCCCGCCGAGGGGTGAGTGGCTCAGTAGTGGATCAGGGAGAAGACGTCGTAGCCCTCGAGCTTCTCGCGGCCGTTCAGGAACTCGAGCTCGATCACGAAGGCGAGCGCCACGACCTCCCCGCCGAGCTGCTCGACGAGGTCGACCTTGGCGCGGGCGGTTCCGCCGGTGGCGAGGAGGTCGTCGTGCACGAGCACCCGCGCTCCGCGCGCGATCGCGTCGGCGTGCAGCTCGAGCGCGTCGAAGCCGTACTCGAGCGCGTACTTGGCGCTCACCGTCCTCCAGGGCAGCTTGCCCGGCTTGCGCGCCGCCACGAAGCCGCAGCCGAGGCGGTACGCGAGGGCCGCACCGAGGATGAAGCCCCGCGCCTCGGCTCCGAGCACGACGTCGGGCTTGCGCGGCTCGGCGAACGCGGCCAGCTGCTCCACCGTCTCGTGCAGCGCGTCCGGGTCCGCGAGCAGCGGCATGATGTCCTTGAAGACGATCCCGCGCTTGGGGAAGTCCGGGATGTCCCGGATCTTCGAGGCGAGATCGACTGCCATCAGCGCGGAACGATAGACCGAACCGCGCGCCAGAAGAGGAGATGGGAGAGCTCCTGCGAGAGGGAAGCGAGCGTCTCCAGCTCCTCGAGGCCGGCGTGGCGCCGCTCCGGGTTGTGGGAGCGGAGCGACGGCGCGACGATCTGCTCCAGGAGCCCGGCCTCGCGGTCGGCGCCGGTGCGGAAGCTCCGCAGGTGCCGAGGGGCGACGCCGAAGCGCGTGAGGCGGAAGCAGGCAGCGGCCACGTCGACGTCTCGCTCGGCGAAGAGCTTGCGGCCGTCGACGGCGTGCGATTCGACGAGGCCGAATTCCTCCAGCTCGCGCGCGAAGGCGGCGTCGACGCCCGCCCGTTCGCAAAGCGTGGCGAGGTCGATCTCGACCTCCGGCGCCCGCAGGCCCGCCCGCGGCGCCCGCTCGCGGCGATGCGCTCCAGAGGAAAGCTCCTGGCGGATCACGCGCAGCGGCAGGAACTCGTCCCGTTGCAGGCGCAGGATCGTCTCCAGGAGCTCGACGTCCTCCTCGGCGAAGAGCCGGTAGCCACCCTGCGTACGCCGCGGCAGGAGCAGGCCTTGATCCTCGAGGTAGCGGATCTTCGAGATCGAGATGTCGGGGAACTCGTCGCGTAGGCGCCGGCAGACGGCGCCGATGGTCAGCGGTCGGGCTCCGTCCGTCTGCGCAGTCGCGGCTTCCAACCTAGCTCCTGAGGAACGTGAGCTTGTACTTGCCGATCTGCAGCTCGTCCCCGTCCTCGAGGCGGGCCGTCTCCACGCGGCGGCGGTTCACGTAGGTGCCGTTCAGGCTGCCCTCGTCGTCGATCGTGAAACCGTCCTGGCCGCGCGTGATGACCGCGTGCTGGCGCGAGACGGTGACGTCGTCGAGAAAGACGTCGCATTCGGGCGCCCTTCCGAGGGAGACCCGCTCGTTCTCGAGGGCGAACGTCTCCCCCGCCCTGCCGCCGCCCGAGCGGACGACGAGCGCCGGGCCCTCGATGCGAAGGTCGGCGAGGGAGAGAGAGTCGTCCTCGCTCGTCTCCTCGGGCGTGAAGGTCATGGTCGTGTGCGCACCGGGCTCGTCGTGGATGAGGAGGGCGCCGCACTTGGAGCAGTAGTTCGAGGCCTCCGGGTTCTGGAAGCCGCACTCCGGACAGTGGACGTGCGTCATTCCCTCTTCTCGTCGACCGGTGCGAGCTCCTCCTCGGTGGGCGGCGGCGCCTTCGACGTGAGGATCTGCGCGAGCCGGTCGACGTCGATCTCGTGGAGCGGGCTCTCCCCCTCTCCGACCTGCTTCTGGAGGCGTGCTTGCAGCTCGGCGCGGAGGATGTCGATCTTCCCGTGCAGGATGCGCCGTTCGTACGAGACCTCGCGCTCCCTCTTCATGAGCTCGCGAATCAGGTCGCGCAGCTCCTGGTCGGACAGGGTTCCCAGGTCAGGAAGGGCTTCCACGCGGCACTCCAGGGTCGGGGACTGGGCTCGTGCCTGCACAGTAAACCATCAGGGCGGCCATCCTTCAACCTCGACTTGAGGGTTGAGCCTACTCCTCCTCCCCGCCGGCCACGATCTCCTCCACGAGACCGACGAACTCGTCCTCGAGGCGGGCCCCCTCCTCGGGTGTCTGCCCCTCGGCGTAGACGTGCACGAGCGGCTCGTCCGGGTCGGGTAGCACCTGCGCCCAGCCGCGCTCCTCGAAGACCTTGATTCCGTCGCGTACGTCCACCTCCTTGCCCTTCATCCGCTCGGTGAGGACGCGCATGACGGCTCCCTTCCGCGCCCAGGGACAGCGCACTTGGCGGTGGATCACTGTCGACTCCGGGAGCTCGGCCACGATCTCGGAGAGCGGGCGCCGCAGCGGGGCCAGCAGCTCGAGCAGCTTGCAGAGGCTCGCCACCGCGTCGTAGGCGGGCGCGAACTCGGGGAAGACGAAGCCGCCGCCCACCGAGCCCGCGAAGATGACGCCGTCGCCGGCCGCCGCGCGGGTCAGCGCTGCGAGCGAGGAGGGCGTCCGCTCGACCTCGAGCTCGGTGCCCTCGACGAGCCGCTCGACGAGGCTCGTCACGGTGGTCGGGAAGGCGAGCCTGCCGCTCCTCCCGTCCGAGGCGAGCAGGCGGAGGAAGAGGAGAAGCTCCTGCTCGACGGCCACCTCCCTGGCCAGGTCGTCCACGAGGTAGAGCCGCTCGGCGGCCGGATCGAGGACGACGCCGAAGTCGGCGCCCACGGCGCGGACGAGGCGCTTCGTCTGCCCGAGCGCCTCGGAGAGGCGCGCCCCCGCCCGCTCCGAGCGGTGCTCGCTGACGTAGGGGTTCGAGGCGACGACCTCGACGTCGAGCGCGCCGAGGACGAGCGGAAGCACGAGCGAGGCGGGCGAGTACGAGTAGTCGACCACGAGGCGGTAGCCGCGGGCCCCGATCGCCTGCGCGTCGAGCGTGCGCACGAGGTCCTGGACGTAGCTCTCGGCGGCGCGGGCGGGGAAGGTGATCTCCCCCACCTCGTCCCAGGCCGCTCGGCGGAACTCCTGGCGGGAGAAGTGCTTCTCGATCTCCTTGACGAGCTCCGGCGTCGCCTGGATCCCGGGCGGCTCGAAGATGCGGATCACGACGACCTCGGGGTCCGCGGCGCTCGGCTGCACGTGGATGCCGGCGTCGTAGCTCTCGCTCTTCAGGAGATGGCGATTCACCGCGGCCGGCATGATCTGGAGGTCGGCGGCGTGGACCCCCGTCGAGTTGACGCCGGCCAGAAGGGCCCGGCGGATGAGGCGGCAGGACGGCGATGCGGCGCGGCTCGTGACGACGCGGGCGCCGCGCTCGAGCGCCGTCCCGAGCGCGATCCCGAGGCGAAGCGCGGTCTCGGGGGTCAGGTCGACGTTGATCAGCCCGGAGATGCCGTCGGCGCCGAAGAGGCGCGAGGAAAGGCGCGACTCCCAGATGAGGTTGCGGTCGACGACCGCGCCGGACTCCACCTCCTTGAACGGGTAGATGCGGACGCCCGGCATGACGACGCTCTGCGGGCCGATCGTGCTCGAGTCGCCCACAGCCACGCCTTCGTGCAGGCGCGCGTGGGCCCTGATGTCGCACGACTTGCCGACGACGGCCCCCTCGACGAGGACGCTGCGGCCGAGGAACGTGGAAGCGTCGATCACCGAGCGAGCCGTGTGGGCGTGGTCGCGGAGCGTCACGCTCTGCATGAGCACCGAGTAAGGCCCCACCGACGCGCGCGGCGCGATCCGGCAGTAGTTGCCGACGAACGCAGGGCCTTCGACCGACTCGATGTCGTCGTGGCCGACCCCCTCCCCCACCCACACGTTGCCGCGGATGCGAATCCCGGGCACGTTCAGCCGGACCCGCTCGTCGAGCGCGTCGAAGTTGGCCTGCCGGTACTGGTCGAGGTTGCCGATGTCCTGCCAGTAGCCCTCGGCGACGTAGCCGTAGAGCGGCCTCCCCATCTCGAGGAGGAGCGGGAAGAGCTCCTTGGAGAAGTCGTACGGGCGGTCCGTCGGAACGTGCCTGAGGACCTCGGGCTCGAGCACGTAGATGCCGGTGTTGATCGTGTCCGTGAAGACCTGGCCCCACGAAGGCTTCTCCAGGAAGCGCTCGATGCGGCCATCGGAGTCGGTCACGACGATCCCGAACTCGAGCGGGTTGGGGACGCTCACGAGGCCGATCGTGACGAGAGCCCCCCTCTCGCGGTGGAAGCGGACGAGGTCGGCGAGGTCGATGTCGCAGAGGGCGTCGCCGGAGATGACGAGGAACGTCTCGTCGAGAGCCTCCTCGGCGAGCTTCACCGAGCCCGCCGTGCCCGCGGGCGATTCCTCGACGGAGTAGCGGATCGAGACGCCCTGCGACTCGCCGGCGCCGAAGTAGCCGCGGATCGCCTGCGGCATGAACGCGACCGTGACGATGATGTCCTCGAACCCGTGCTTCTTGAGGAGCTCGACGATGTGCTCCATGCATGGCTTGCCCACGATGGGCACCATCGGCTTCGGCTGGTTCGACGTGAGCGGGCGAAGGCGCGTGCCCTCGCCGCCGGCCATGACGACGGCCTTCACGGGGCTCTCACCGTCCCCAGCGCGCGGGCGACGTAGGCCACGGCGGCCGCGACCGCGATCCCGACGCCGGTCCAGAAGAGCCACAGCGGCCAGTCGGCCCCTTCGTTCGTGATCAGGACGGCGACGAGAGCCGCGTAGAGCACCCAGGTGGCCAGCTTCCCCAGGAGGCTGACGGAAAACTCGTAGCCGCGGCGGACGGCGGCGGGCGTTCCGGCGAGGAGGAGGCCGTCCCGGGCGAGGATGACGACGAGCGCGGGCCACGGGAGCCGCCCCTCGAGCCACAGGAGCACCACGGCGGCGTCGATCATCAGCCGGTCCGCGAGCGGGTCTGCGAACTTGCCGAACTCGGACTCGACCCGCCAGCGGCGCGCCAGCCAGCCGTCCACCTGGTCGGTGATCCCGGCGAGCGCGAAGACGAGGGCGGCGGCGATGCTCCGGTTCCCGTCCGCGGTGACCAGGAGGACGACGAAGACCGGGATGAGGGCAAGGCGCAGGACCGTCAGCGCGTTGGGAAGGTGCGCAAGCGGAGCCGGAACGACGCGGGTCGCCATGGCAAGGGAATGGTAACGTCGCCGCGATGGCCGACCGGCTGGCGCTTCCCGGCTTCGTGAACGCGCACAGCCACGCCTTCCAGCGCGCACTCCGCGGCCGCGTCGAGGGCGGCGACTTCTGGGCCTGGCGCGAGTCCATGCTGGATCTCGCCCGGGGTCAGACCCCGTCACAGGTTCGTGCCGACTATGCGGAAACGTTCCGCGAGATGCGGGCGGCCGGCTACACGGCCGTCGGCGAGTTCCACTACCTCGGCTTCGAGGAGGCGCGGGCCACCTGGGAGGCGGCGCGCGAGGCGGGCCTCGAGCTCGTCCTCCTTCACGCCGCCTACGCGCGCGGCGGCCTGGAGCGCTTCCGCCAGGAGTCGGTGGCCGCGTACGTGGGGCAAGTCGAGGCGCTCCGCGAGGAGGGCATGCGGGTCGGGCTCGCCCCCCACTCCGTGCGCGCGTGCCCGCGCGCGTGGCTCGAGGAGCTCGGGCGCTACGGCGAGAGCGAGGGGCTCGTCCTCCACGTGCACGCGGACGAGCAGCCTCGCGAGATCGAGGAATGCCTCGCCGAGCACGGGCTCCGCCCCATCGAGCTCCTGGCGGAGACCGGCTGCCTCGGGCCGCGGACGACGGTCGTCCACGCGACGCACGCGGACGAGCCCGAGCTCGACCTCCTCGCAGAAGCCGGCGCGCGCGTCTGCCTCTGTCCCACGACGGAGGCGAACCTCGGAGACGGCTTCCCTCCCCTGGAGGCTGTGCTCGAGCGCGGAATCCCGCTCTGCGTCGGCTCGGACTCGAACGTGCGCATCGACCCGCTCGAGGAGCTCCGCGAGCTCGAAGGCATCGCCCGAAGGCAGGCGCTCCGCCGGAACGTCGTCCCGCCGGGGCGGCTCCTCGAGATCGGCTCGTCCGAGGGCGCGGCGGCGCTCGGGCTCGACGAGTGGCCGGGCATCGAGGTCGACCTCGCCCACGAGTCCCTTCGCGGCGTGCCGCGCGAGGAGGCGCCGGCGGCGCTCGTCTTCGGCTGCGCCGCCGACGTCGTCGTGTCCCCATACGACACGGCCGGGGTCTGACCCCCGGACACGGCCGGAGGGGACACGGCCGGGACCTGGCCCCGGACACGGCTGTTAGGGTCCTGTGAGCGGCGAGGAGTCGGGCGGCTCGGGGCGAATGGGCTTGGTCCATGCCTTTCAGAGCGTTCACCGCTCTGCTCGTCCTCGTCGCGGCTCTCGCCCTTCCCGCTGCTGCAGAAGCCGCGGGGAGGCCGAACGTCGCGGCTCTCCAGGTCACGCTCCAGGCGCGCGGATTCTACGGCGGTACGATCGACGGCATCAAAGGGCCGCGGACGACGAGCGCGGTGCGCCGCTTCCAACAGCGTCGCGGGCTCTTGGTAGACGGCATCGTCGGGCCGCAAACGCGGCGGGCGCTCGGCCGCTACGCGCGCTTCCGCGTCGGCCGGCGGGTCATGACCGACGGGAAGCACGGCTGGGACGTCGCCGCGCTTCAGTTCACGCTCGCCTGGCACGGGTTCCCGTTCGGCGCGATCGACGGCCACTTCGGCACCCGCACAGGCGCCGCGCTCTTCCGCTTCCAGCGCTGGCGCAGGATCGGCGCCGACGGGGTCGCCGGCCCCGTGACGATGCGTGCCCTGCGAGGGAAGCGGCCCCGCACCCGGCTCGGGTTTCGACGGCCGGTCCGGGCTCCGATCGGCGACCGCTTCGGACCGCGCGGCAACCGCTTCCACACAGGCCTCGACTTCACGGCGTGGTACGGCGAGCCGGTGTTCGCCGCCCGTGCCGGGCGCGTGCGTAGCGCGGGCTGGACAGCCGGCGGCTACGGGAATCTCGTCGTCCTCCGCCACAGCCGCGGCACGCGCTCGTACTACGCCCACCTCTCGCGCGTGCACGTCCGCGTCGGCCAGCGGGTCCGCCGCGGGACGAGGATCGGCACCGTCGGCGCGACGGGGACCGCGACCGGTCCGCACCTCCACTTCGAGATCCGCGTCCGCGGAGCGGCGGTGAACCCGCTACCCGCCCTGCGCTAGCTCCTTCGACCGCTCCATGGCCGCCTGGATGGCGTTGAGGAACGCCGCGCGAACGCCCGCCTGCTCGAGCTCGCGGATGGCCGCGATCGTCGTCCCGCCCGGCGAGGTGACCATCTCCCGAAGCTCCACCGGGTGCATCTTCTCGTCCCGGAGGAGCTTCGCCGTCCCGAGCATGGTCTGGACGACCAGGTCGGTGGAGATCTCGCGCGAGAGGCCGAGCAGGATGCCCGCCTCGATCATCGACTCGGCGAGAAGCGCGAAGTAGGCCGGCCCCGAGCCGGAAACGGCTGTGATGGCGTCCATGTACCCCTCGTCCACGCGCACCGAGCGCCCGACGGAGCCGAGCACCTCCTCGGCGCGCTCGAGGTGCTCCTCCTCCGCGTACGCTCCGGCGGCGATGCCGGCCATGCCCTCGCGGACAGTCACGGGCGTGTTCGGCATCGCGCGGACGACGGGTACGCGATCGCCGAGCTGGCGCTCGATCGCGGAGGTCGGGATCGCCGCGGCGATCGAGAGGACCGTGTGGACGGCGGTGACGGTGCCGGCGATCTCCGCCAGCAGCCCCTCGATGTCCTGCGGCTTGACGGAGATGACGACCAGGGCGGCGTCCTGCACGGCCTCCACGTTCGAGAGCGTCGTCGCAATGCCGTAGCGCTCCGCGAGCGCGTCCAGGTGCTCCTGGTGGCGCGCCGTCGCCACGATCTCGTCGGCGTCGCGCCACCCGGACGAGAGCACGCCGGCGATGAGGGCCTCGCCCGCCTTGCCCGCTCCGAGAACGGCCAGCTTCCGCTCCATCAGGAGGGACGCTACCGCTCGTAGAGCCCGATCGGAAGGTCGGGCAGCAGGTCTCGCCAGCCGCGGAAGCCCGGCTTCGCGGCGTGCGGCCGCACCGGGACGGCGACGCGAACCTTCCCGGCGCGCTCGAACGCGCACACGCCCAGGCCGGCGTCCACGGGGTCGTACGAGCCTTCGAACGCCGCCGGCTTCCTCCTCCGCAGCTCGAGCGCCGCCCGGATCGTCCGCAGCTTCGGCGGCGGATCGGCGAGCGCGCGGCGGCGCCGTTCCCAGTCGACCGGACCGCGGTTGTCCGGGTCGACGAGCGCGAGGAAGTCGAGCTCGTCCCCCTGGTAGACGTCGGGCACGCCCGGCGCCGTGAGCTTCAGGAGCGTCATCCCCAGAGCGACGCGCCGGCCCGCGTCCGCGACGCGCGCGGCGAACGGCCCGAAGTCGACCGGCATCGAGGCGTAGAGGCGGCCGATCGCCTCGTGGACTCGCCGCTCGTGCTCCCCGTTCGGCTCGATCCAGCTGGTGTTGACCTTCGCCTCGCGGAGGGCCTTCTCCATGTAGGCCTCCAGCCGCTCCCGCTCGAGCGGCCACGCTCCGACGAGCGTCTGCCAGAGCAGGTGGTCCTCGCCGGGATCGTCGAGCGTGCGCCAGCGGCGCACCCGCTCGCCCCACTCCTCCGCCATGCCCGCGAGTGCGACGATCCGGGCGCGGACGTCGCCGCTCCGCTTCGTGTCGTGCGTCGTCGTCGCGAGGAGCTGTCGGGGGAAGCGCTCCGCCCGCTTCACGTTCGCCTCGTGGAACTCCTGGACCGAGAGCCCGAAGGCGCCCGGGTCCCCTCCCACCTCGTTGAGCGCGCTGAGGCGGTGGTAGCGGTAGAAGGCCGTGTCCTCGACACCCTTGGCCATGACGGCCCCCGTCGTCTGCTGGAAGCGGGTCACGAACTCGTCGAGGCCCCGCTCCTCCAGGAGGAGCGCCCGCCGGATGGGCTCGGGAACGGAGGCAAGCTTCTCGCGGTCGGCGTGCTCGACGCGGCCGCTCCAGGGCTCCACGTACGTCCGGTAGACGGGGAGCGAGGCGAGCGCCTCGTCGAGCGAGGGTGCGTCCCAGAGGCGCCGGAGCCGCTCCACCTCGGGCCGGAAGGTCGTCTCCACCTGCTCGCGCTTCGCGCGGGCGGCGACGGCCGCAAAGGGCTCCGCCTCGTCCGTCAGCTCCTCCCACAGTCGGGTGAGAGGCTCCTCGCCGGCGGGGTCGACGAAAAGCGCGGTGACGTCGTTGGCGAACTCGTACCCCGTCGTCCCCTCCACCGGCCAGTCGCGGAGCTCCTCCCCGGGCTCCAGGATCTTCTCCACCCAGACGTGCTCGACGCCCTCCGCCCGGAGCCGCTCGAGGTAGCCCCGAGGGTCGGCGAGACCGTCCACGTGGTCGATGCGGAGCCCCTGGACGGCGCCGTCCCGGACGAGCTCGAGCACCTTTCGGTGCATAAGCTCGAAGACCTCGGGATCCTCGACTCGGACCCCTCCGAGCTCGTCGACGTCGAAGAAGCGCCGGCCGACGTCGAAGACTTCGGGCCAGAAGGGGTTCTCCTCGCCGACGGCCATGTGGTTCGGGACGATGTCGAGAACGACGTCCAGGCCGGCCGAGCAGAGCGCGCGGAGGGCGTCCTCCCCGCCCAGATCTTCTGAGATCCGTGTCGGATCGACGACGTCGTAGCCGTGCGTCGAGCCGGCGCGGACCTGAAGCGACGGCGAGAGATAGAGGTGGCTGATCCCGAGCTCCTGGAGATACGGCACGAGCGCACGCGCCTCGCGGAAGCCCAGGCGGGGCCCGAGCTGGAGGCGGTAGGTCGCCCTCACGCGCGCCGGAGCAGCACGAGCGAGCGCGACTCGACGACCAGCTCGTCACGCGCAGCCGCGGTCGGGCCCTCGTCGCGGCGCTCGGGCTCGGCGGTCGAGAGCTCCACCGCCCAGCGGCCGCCGAAGCGCCTCGGCGGGAGCGTGAACGCCACCGGCTCGTGGTGCGCGTTCAGGAGGAGCAGGAACGAGTCGTCGCCGACCTGCTCGCCGTTGGGCGTCTGCCTGCGGATCTCCCGACCGTTGAGGAAGACGCCCAGAGCCCGCGCGTCCCTGTCCTGCCAGTTGCGGCGCGTCATGCGGCGCCCGTCGGGGCGGAACCACCAGACGTCCGGCAGCCCCGACCCCATCGTCTCCTGCCCGGCCAGGAAGTCGTCCCGCCGGAAGACGGGGTGCGCGTGCCTGAGCGCGATCACCCGCCGGCTGAAGTCGAGGAGACGCCTCTGACGCTCGTCGAGGGACCAGTCGAACCAGGAGAGCTCGTTGTCCTGGCAGTAGGCGTTGTTGTTGCCGCTCTGGCTGCGCCCGAACTCGTCGCCCCCGAGCAGCATCGGCACGCCGAGCGAGAGGAAGAGCGTGGCGAGGAAGTTGCGCTGCCTCCGCTCGCGGATAGCCAGCACCTCCGGGTCGTCGGTCGGTCCCTCTACGCCCGTGTTCCAGCTCCGGTTGTCGTCGGTGCCGTCGCGGTTCTCCTCGAGGTTCGCCTCGTTGTGCTTCTCGTCGTAGGAGACGAGGTCGGCGAGCGTGAAGCCGTCGTGCGCGGTCACGAAGTTGACCGACGCGAAGGGCCGGCGCCCGTCCCGCTCGTAGAGGTCGCTCGAGCCCGTGAAGCGCGACGCGAAGTCGGCGACACCCCCCTGCCCGCGCCAGAAATCGCGCATGGTGTCCCGGTAGAGCCCGTTCCACTCCGTCCAGAGGACGGGGAAGTTGCCGACCTGGTAGCCGCCGGGCCCGACGTCCCAGGGCTCCGCGATCAGCTTCACCTGCGAGAGGACCGGATCCTGGTGGATCGTGTCGAAGAAGGCCGAAAGCCGGTCGACCTCGTAGAACTCGCGCGCGAGCGCCGAGGCGAGGTCGAAGCGGAAGCCGTCCACGCGGCACTCCACGGCCCAGTAGCGGAGCGAGTCCATGATCAGGCGTAGGACGCTGGGGTGGACGGGGTTCAGGCTGTTGCCGGTCCCGGTGAAGTCCATGTAGTAGCGCGGCTCGTCGGGCATGAGCCGGTAATAGGAGCGGTTGTCGATCCCGCGGAAGGAGAGCATGGGCCCGAGGTGGTTGCCCTCCGGGGTGTGGTTGTAGACGACGTCGAGGATCACCTCGATGCCAGCCCGATGGAGCGCCTTCACCATCCCCTTGAACTCCTTCACCTGCTCGCCGCGGCGACCGGTGGCGCTGTAGAGAGCGTGCGGGGCGAGGAAGCCGATGGAGCTGTAGCCCCAGTAGTTCGTCAACCCCTTCTCGACGAGGTGGTGCTCGTCGGCGTTGTGGTGGACCGGCAGGAGCTCGACCGCCGTGATCCCGAGGGACTTCAGGTAGTCGATCGCCGTCGGCGAGGCAAGGCCGGCAAAGCTGCCGCGCAGGTCCTCGCGCACGCCGGGCTGGAGCCTCGTGAAGCCCCGGACGTGCACCTCGTAGATGACCGTGTCGTGCCACGGCGTGTCAGGCTTCGCGTCGTTCTCCCAGTCGAAGTGCGGGTCGACGACGACGCACTTGGGGATCGCCTCGGCGTCGTCCTCGTCGTCGGGGAAGAGATCCGCGTCCGCTCCGTCCTGGACGTAGGGGAAGACGCTTCCAGCCTCCCAGCGGACCGGGCCTTCGATCGCCTTCGCATACGGGTCGATGAGGAGCTTGACCGGGTTGAAGCGGTCCCCGGCCTCGGGCTCGTAGGGGCCGTGGACGCGGTAGGCGTACCGCTGACCGGGCCCCACCCCCGGGAGGTAGGCATGCCAGTTGAACGCGGTCCGCTCCCTCAGCTCGTGGCGGATCTCGGGGTCGTCCCCGTGGAAGAGACAGAGCTCGACGCGCTCGGCGTGCTCGGAGAACAGCGAGAAGTTCGTCCCCTCCCCGTCCCACGTCGCTCCGAGCGGAAAGGGCCGCCCGGGCCAGGCTGTCACCGGCGGATCTCCGCGCTCAGGCGCGCGAAATCGACGGCGAGCTCGACGTCGCCGCGGCGGAGGCGTAGGCGAGGAGGCTCCTCCGTGAAGTCGACCTCGACGTCTGGGGGGAGCTCCCGACGCAGGCGCAGGAGCTCGCAGTAGCACTCCCGGAGGGCGGTGTCTCCGCGCTCCCGAGCGAGCTTCGAGCGCTCGAAGGTGGCCGGGTCCTGCGGGTCGGGCACGTCCTCGGCCGCGAAGCCGGAGAAGCCCGCGAACTCCTCCCGGCGGCCGCGGCGAGTCGCGTCGGCGACGGCCGGATCGACGTGGTCGCTGAAGAACTGGAACGGCCGCTGCTCGCCGTACTCCTCGCCCATGAAGAGAAGCGGCGTCGAAGGCGCGAGGAGGGTGCAGTGGGCGGCCACGCGGAGCTGCTCGCGGGTGAGCCGGTCGCCGGCGGGGCGGTTCCCGACCTGGTCGTGGTTCTGAGCGCAGACCACGAGGCGGCCGCGCTCGGGCCGCACGAGGGCGTGCGCGAGCTGCTCGACCCGCCCGTAAAGCTCGTAGTAGCCCTCTCGCTCCCCCGTCAGGAGCACGTGCAGCGCATGGTGGTGCTCGTCGCACCATTGCGCGTCGTGCCCCCACTCGTCGAGCGGACGGCGGTTGTCGACGTGCGTCTCCGAGACTACGAGCGTGCGGGGAGCCTCCTCGTGCACGCGCTCCGCCAGCTCGGCGAGGACGTGTCGCGGGCCGTCGTCGTGGACGGCGAAGACCGCGTCGAGACGGAGTCCGTCCACGTGGTAGTCGCGCACCCACGTGAGGGCGTTCTGGATCGCCCACTCGCGCACGCCTACGTGCGTGTAGTCGATCGCGTCTCCCCAGGGTGTCTCGTGGCGGTCCGTGAAGTAGGGGCCGAAGGCGGCGATCGCCTCGGCGCCGGGCCCGACGTGGTTGTAGACGACGTCGAGGAGGACACCCAGGCCCTCGCGGTGCGCGGCATCGACGAGGCGTGCGAGCCCCTCGGGCCCGCCGTAGGCGGGATGCGGCGCGTACGCGTAGACGCCGTCGTAGCCCCAGCCGCGGTTTCCGGGAAAGGTGGCCGGGGGCATGAGCTCGATCGCGCTGACGCCGAGCTCGCGCAGGTCGCCCAGATGCGGGACGACCGCGTCGAAGGTGCCCTCCTGCGTGAATGTCCCCACGTGCAGCTCATAGAGGACGAGCTCTTCGAGGCGCAGGCCGTCCCAGTCCTCGTCCGTCCATTCGAAGGCGGCCGTGTCCACGACGCGCGAGAAACCCCGGATCCCCTCGGGCTGGAAGCGCGAGCAGGGGTCGGGACGCTCCTCACCGGCGTCGAGGACGTAGGCGTAGTCCTCGCCGGGGGCCGCCGCCAGGGTGGCCCCCCAGAAGCCGTCGCCGGTCCTCTCCAGCTCGTGCTCCTCGCCCCGGAGCCGAACGGCGACGGAGGAGCGCCGGGGCGCCCAGACCCGGAAAGCGACGCGCCGGCCGCCCTGGGGGGTCGCGCCCAGGCGCTCGCGAATGTCCCTGCCCGCCGAGAGCACGACCGGCGATGCTACCGGCCGGCGGGGTGCGCCCGGCTAGAAGGCCGGGCGGTTGTCGTCGGCCGCCGCCTGCGGGGCGATGGCGAAGTTGACGCGACCCTCCTCCATCTGGGCGTCGAGGATCTTGTCGTCGAGGAAGCCGGCCACCTCGGGCCCGAGGAAGATCTGCTCGCCCTCGGCCTCGACGACGACGTCGCTCTCGGCCGGGGACGGCACGATGGCGAGATGGAGAGAGGTCTCCTCCGCCTCGGTGGGCTCCGCGGAGATGCGGAGGCCTGCGTCGTCCGGAACCTCCTCCGAGGACGACTTGATGGCGTGGATGGCCTCGACCGCGTTCTGAGTCAGCGCTAGCACGTGGGGAATCCCCCTTCGCGTCGGATACGGGTACGAACTACGGAAGGTGCCCACCTGCAGCCGTCTCAAACCTGCGTCCGAGCGAGCTTCGTGTTCCACCCGCACAAGCCTCCCGAACAGCCAGAGCGATCATGGCACCGCTCCCCGCGCGGAATCAGACTTTGTGCTCGAGGAACACAAGCTCCGCGGCCGCAGCGAGTCAGCCGCGCTCGGGGGCGAGCCAGACGACGCCGAGCGGCGGGAGCGTGACGTCCGCCGAGAAGGCCTGCTCGTGCCAGGGGCGCTCCTGTGCCTCGGCGCCGCCCGGATTTCCGACCTCCGAGCCGCCGTAGAGGGCCGAATCGGTGTTCAGGAGCTCGCGCCAGCGGCCTCCCTGCGGCAGCCCGAGCCGGTAGCCGGGCCGGGGAACGGGCGAGAAGTTGCACACGCAGACAAGCGGCCGCCTCGCCGCTGAGTAGCGCGCGAAGGCGACGACGTTGGCGCCGGCGTCGTTCGGCTCGAGCCAGCTGAAGCCCTCCGCGTCGAAGTCGACCTCCCAGAGCGCAGGCTCCTCGCGGTAGAGCCGGTTGAGGTCGCGCACGAGTGCCTGCACGCCCGCGTGCCCCGGCTGCTCGAGCAGGTGCCAGTCGAGGCTCCGCTCGTGGCTCCACTCGCGCTCCTGCGCTAGCTCGCCGCCCATGAAGAGGAGCTTCTTGCCCGGATGCGCCCACATGTACGCGTAGAGCGACCGCAGATTGGCGAGCTTCTGCCAGGCGTCGCCCGGCATCTTGGCGAGCAGGGAGCCCTTTCCGTGCACGACCTCGTCGTGCGAGAGAGGGAGCACGAAGTTCTCCGAGAACGCATACATGAGGCTGAACGTGAGCTGGTGGTGGTGGAAGCGGCGGTGGATCGGGTCGCGCTGGAAGTAGTCGAGCGTGTCGTGCATCCAGCCCAGGTTCCACTTGAAGCCGAAGCCGAGCCCGCCCACGTAGGTCGGTCGCGAGACTCCCGGCCAGGCTGTCGACTCCTCCGCGGCCATGACCACGCCGGGTTCCGCACGGTGGACGACCTCGTTCAGCTCCTTGAGGAAGTCGATCGCGTCGAGGTCCTCGTTGCCGCCGAACGCGTTCGGGATCCACTCGCCGTCCTTCCGCGAGTAGTCGAGGTAGAGCATCGAAGCGACTGCGTCCACCCGGAGCCCGTCGGCGTGGTACTCCTCGAGCCAGAAGAGCGCGTTGGCGAGAAGGAAGTTCCGCACCTCGGTGCGGCCCAGGTTGAAGACGAGCGTGCCCCAGTCGGGGTGAGCTCCTCGTCGCGGGTCCTCGTGCTCGTAGAGCGCCGTCCCGTCGAAGCGGGCGAGCGCGAACTCGTCCCGCGGGAAGTGGGCCGGCACCCAGTCGAGGATCACGCCCAGCCCGCGGGCGTGCAGCCTGTCGACGAAAGCGCGGAAGTCGTCCGGAGAGCCGAACCGGGACGTGGGCGCGTAGTAGCCGGTCACCTGGTAGCCCCAGGAGCCGGAGAACGGGTGCTCCATCACGGGCAGGAGCTCGACGTGTGTGAAGCCGAGGTCGAGAGCGTAGGCGGCCAGCTCGTCCGCGAGCTCCTCGTAGCGGAGCGGCCGGTTGCCTTCGAGCGGGTTCCACCGCCAGGAGCCGAGGTGCACCTCGTAGACGGCCATCGGAGCCGCGTGCGGGTCGGCCGAGCGGCGTCGTTCCATCCACTCGTCGTCGCTCCAACGGTGGCTCGACTCGAAGACGACCCCGGCCGTCTTCGGAGGCTGCTCCATCTCGAACGCAAACGGGTCGGTCTTCAGGAGCGGCTCGCCTTCCCGCGTGCGAATCTCGTACTTCCAGCGCTCACCGGAGGTGACCGCCGGGATGAAGAGCTCCCAGATGCCCGAGGAGCCGAGCGAGCGCATCGGATGCAGGCGCCCGTCCCAGCCGTTGAAGTCGCCGACGACGCTGACCGACCGCGCCGAGGGCGCCCAGACGGCGAAGCTCGTGCCGCGCACGCCGTCGAGCTCGCGCACGTGCGCGCCGAGCCTCCGGTAGAGCTCCTCGTGCCGCCCCTCGGCGGCGAGGTGGATGTCGACCTCGCCCAGCGTCGGGAGGAACGAGTACGGGTCGCGCAAGGTGAACGTGCTGCCGTCCGGGTACGAGACCTCGAGCTCGTAGCGGAGGCCCGGCTTCCCGCCCGGGACGACGCCTTCGAAGAGCCCCGCCTCGTCCGCCCGACCGAGCTCGACGGCCTCGCCTCCCTCGGGAAGCACCCGCACCCGGAGAGCGTCGGGCCGGTACGCGCGGACGACGACGCCGCCGTCGGCGGGATGAGCGCCGAGGAGCGAGTGCGGGTCGGCGCTCGCCCTCATGCGGGAGCCGTCGTCTCGAGGAGCCGCCGGATGCCCTCGACGGGGATCTCGACCCAGTCGGGCCGGTTGTCGAGCTCGTAGCGGAGCTCGTAGATCGCCTTCTCGAGCTCGAAGACGGTGAGAAGCCGCTCGAAGGCCTCCTCGCCGGGAGGGAGAAGCCCGCTCGGCTCGGCGGCGGGCACGTACCCGGCGAGAAACTCCGCGCGGGCGCGAGCTTCCCAGTCGGAAGGCGGCTCGGCCCCCTCGGTGATGGAGGCGGCCGAGGCGGCGTAGGCGAAGGAGCGGAGCATGCCGGCGACGTCGCGGAGCGGCGAGCGCTTGCGCCGCCGCTCGGGGATCGGACGCGCGGGCTCGCCCTCGAAGTCGAGCACGATCCAGTCCTCGCCCGTCCAGAGCACCTGCCCGAGGTGATAGTCGCCGTGCGTACGGATGACGCGGCCCCCGGCGCCGATGTGAGAGAGGTGGCGCAGCTGCTCACGCACCTCCTCCCCACGTCCGGCGATCGGCGCGACCGGGCCGTCCCCGGCCAGATCGAGGAAGACCTGCTCGATCTCCTCGTCCACGGTCGCGGTCAGGAGCCCGAGCGCCTCCGCGCTCGGCTCCTCGGGCGCGAAATGCGGGTCGCTCGCGTCGGAGGCGAGCGCGACGTGCATCGCGCCGGTGACCTCGCCGAGCCGGCGGGCCTGCGCGAGGAACGCCTCGGGGTCGTCGCTCAGGCTCTCGAGGGCGAACGTCCAGCCGTCCGTCTCGCCCGGCACGAAGCGCTGCAGGACACCGAGCGTCGCTTCCAGCAGGCGGCCCGCGTACTCGTACCAGCCGACGAGCGGCGCGATGTGAGGAAACTCCCGCTCGGTGAGGAAGCGCAGGAGCTCGAGCTCGGGGTTCACGCCCGCTTCGAGGCGCCGGTAGACCTTGAGGATCAGCTCCTCGGCGAAGACGACCGAGGAGTTCGACTGCTCGCCGTCGAGCAGCCGGGCCTCGAGCTCCGCCCCGGGCAGCGCGAAGCCGTCCACGGTCCGGAAGTCGAGGGTCCCGTCCGTCGCCCCAATCGTGCTCGACCCGCGCACGAGGTGCAGGAGCTCGCTCGCAAGGAGCGGATCGGCGAGCGCGTCGTAGGCGGTCCAGCCCTCCGCCCGCCCGACGACCGCCTCGTCCCAGCCGTCTCCGTCCGGCCGGAAGCCGAGGAGAAGCTGGTAGATCTCGTGCGTCCCCGGCTGGAAGCGGACCTCGATGAGGGCCGCCGCGAGAAGAGGCGGAGCCGACCGGAGCGGAACCACGCTCAGCGGGCTCACCTGGAGAACGTCGCGCGACTTGGCCCCGAACCAGCGGCGGGCGAGCACGAACTCACGGAGGTCCTCCTCGGGCAGGAAGCCGACGTCCCCGGCCGCCACCCTGCGCTCGATCTCACTCATTCGTCATCTGCCTCGCGCAGCTGGAACCAGAAGAACCCCCGGGGGCCGAGCGTGAGCAGGTACGGCAGCTCCCCGATGCGCGGGAAGCGCGTCCGGCCGAACATCTCCTCGGGGACCATACCCTCGAACCAGGAGAGGTCGAGCTCCACGGGCTGCGCCGAGCGGGCGAGGTTGTGCACGCAGAGGACGATGTCCTCCTCGTAGCGGCGAATGTGGGCGTACACCTTCGGGTTGGAGGTGACGAGCGCCTCGTACGTCCCGAGGCCGAAGACGGGATGCGCCTTCCGAAGCGCGATGAAGCGGTGCAGCCAGCGGAGGAGCGAGGTCGGCGTGCGGAGCTGCGCCTCGACGTTGACCGCCTGATAGCCGTAGACGGGGTCCATGAGCGGCGGTAGGTAGAGCTGCGCGAAGTCCGCCCGCGAGAAGCCGCCGTTCCGGTCGCCCGTCCAGTGCATGGGTGTGCGCACGCCGTCGCGGTCGCCGAGGTAGACGTTGTCCCCCATGCCGATCTCGTCCCCGTAGTAGAGGACGGGCGTGCCGGGGAGCGAGAAGAGGATCGCCGTCATCAGCTGGACCTCGTCGCGGCCGTTGTCGAGGAGCGGCGCGAGCCGCCGGCGGATCCCGAGGTTCAGCTTCATGCGGGGATCCTTCGCGTACTCCGTGTACATGTAGTCGCGCTCCTCGTCGCTGACCATCTCGAGCGTGAGCTCGTCGTGGTTGCGGAGGAAGAGCCCCCACTGGGCGCTTTCGGGGATGGCGGGAGTCTGGCGGAGGATCTCGAGCATCGGCGTCGCCTCCTCCCGCCGGAGCGCCATGAACATGCGCGGCATGACCGGGAAGTGGAAGGCCATGTGGCACTCGTCACCCTCGCCGAAGTACTCGACGACGTCGGCCGGCCACTGGTTCGCTTCGGCGAGGAGGACGCGGTCGGGGTAGCCGGCGTCGATCTCGGCCCGAACCCGCTTGAGATAGGCGTGCGTCTCCGGGAGGTTCTCGCAGTTCGTCCCCTCTCGCTCGAAGAGGTAGGGGACGGCGTCGAGGCGGAAGCCGTCGAGGCCGAGGTCGAGCCAGAAGCGGAGGACGTCCAGCATCGCCTGCTGCACCTCGGCGTTGTCGTAGTTGAGATCGGGCTGGTGGGAGAAGAAGCGGTGCCAGTAGTACTGGCCCCCGACGGGGTCCCAAGTCCAGTTCGACGCCTCCGTGTCGACGAAGATGATGCGGGCGTCGGGGTAGCCGTCGTCCGTGTCCGACCAGACGTACCAGTCGCGCTTGGGTGAGTCCGGGCTCGAGCGCGACTCCTGGAACCAGGGGTGGTCGCTCGAGGTGTGGTTCATGACGAGGTCGGCGATGACGCGCATCCCGCGCTCGTGGGCCGCCTCCACGAAGCGCGTGAAGTCGTCGACCGTGCCGTAGTCGGAGTGAATGGTGAGGAAGTCGGAGATGTCGTAGCCGCCGTCCCGGAGAGGCGACGAGTACATGGGCAGGAGCCAGACGCAGTCGATTCCCAGCCACTGGAGGTAGTCGAGCTTCTCCGCCAGGCCGAGGAAGTCCCCCGACCCGTCCGCATTCCCGTCGTGGAACCCGCGCACGTAGATCTCGTAGAAGACGGCCCGCTTGAACCACAGCGGCTCGGCTTCGAACCAGTGCTCAGACATGGCCCCTCGGGACACGACGAGGTCTGACCCCGATCCTGTCCGGAGCGCACATGGCGCTCCGGACAGGACGGTCGCGGCCCCCTCGCTTCCGGCGCGGGATTCGCGCGGGTGGACATGTCCCCCGAAGAGCCGTCGGGGTCTGACCCCGGCATGGTCGCTCCGGCCAGGTCTCCCCGGGCCGCCTCATGCGACCACCCGCAGCAGGTGGGCGACCCGCTCCTCGGGGTCGAGGCCGACGTAGTTCCGCCCGATGCGCCAGTCGTACGTCTCGCCGCCGAGGAGGTCCTCCACCGTGAACGCGGGAGGGAGGCCGAGCCGGGCGGGGATGACGACGACCCCTTCCCGCGCCGTCCGCGGGTCGAGGTTGACGCAGGCGAGGAGGACGTTGCCGCGCTCGCGCTTCGCGTAGGCGACGAGGTGCTCGTTCTCGGTCTCCAGGAACTCGAGGTTGTCGAGCCGCTGGAGCGCCGGGTTCT
>JBOHAD010000016.1:0-40145 GCA_050697555.1 Gaiellaceae bacterium
CCGAGCTGCGGGCGCAGATCGAAGAGGCGCACCTGCCCGAGGAGGCCGACAAGCAGGCCCGGCGCGAGCTCGATCGGCTGGCAAAGCTCCCGCCGGCGGCGGCCGAGTACGGCGTCATCCGCACGTATCTCGAGTGGATCCTCTCGCTCCCCTGGAACACGACCACCGAGGACGATCTCGACCTGCAGCACGCGCGCCGTGTGCTGGAGGAGGACCACTACGACCTGGAGAAGATCAAGGACCGGATCGTCGAGCACCTTGCCGTCTCGAAGCTCAAGCAGGACCTGTCCGGCCCAATCCTCTGCTTCGTCGGCCCACCCGGCGTCGGCAAGACCTCGCTCGGGCAGTCGATCGCGCGCACGCTCGGCCGCAAGTTCGTGCGCATCTCCGTCGGGGGCGTCCGGGACGAGGCCGAGATCCGCGGGCACCGGCGCACCTACATCGGAGCCATGCCCGGCACGATCGTGCGCGCGCTCCGCGACGCGGGCTCCAAGAACCCGGTCTTCATGATCGACGAGATCGACAAGATGGGCGCCGACTGGCGTGGCGACCCCTCGAGCGCCATGCTCGAGGTGCTCGACCCCGCGCAGAACTCGGGCTTCAGGGACCACTACCTCGATCTGCCGTTCGACCTCTCCCAGGTGCTCTTCATCTGCACCGCGAACCTGCTCGAGCCCATTCCGCCCCCGCTCCGCGACCGCATGGAGATCATCGGGCTCGCCGGCTACACCGAGGACGAGAAGCTCGGCATCGCCCGGCGCTACCTCGTGCCCAAGCAGCTCGAGGCGCACGGCCTCGAGAAGGGCCAGCTCACCTTCACGGAGAAGGCGCTCCGCCTCGTGATCCGGCAGTACACGCGCGAGGCGGGCGTCCGGGAGCTCGACCGGCAGATCGCGGCCCTGTGCCGCAAGGCGGCGCGCGAGATCGCCGAGTCGAAGCGGCAGCGGGCGCGGGTGGACGAGCGTCGCGTGCGCGCCTGGCTGGGGCGCCGCCGCTTCCCGGCCGAGGTGCGGAAGCGCACGTCCGACCCGGGCGTGGCGACCGGCCTCGCCGTCACTTCAGTCGGCGGTGACGTCCTCTTCGTGGAGGCGACCGCGATGCCGGGCAGCAGCAAGCTGATCGTCACCGGTCAGATCGGCGACGTCATGAAGGAGTCGGCGCAAGCCGCGCTGTCCTGGGTACGCGGGCACGCGCGCGACCTCGGGCTCGAGTCGGACTGGTTCGAGGGCCGCGATGTCCACATCCACGTTCCCGCGGGCGCCGTGCCGAAAGACGGTCCTTCCGCGGGCATCGCGATGGCGACCGCGCTCGCCTCGCTGGCGATGGGCACGCCGGTCTCCGAGGACGTAGCCATGACCGGCGAGATCACGCTCACCGGCCAGGTGCTCCCGATCGGCGGCGTGAAGGAGAAGGTCCTCGCTGCCCAGCGCGCGGGGATCGGAACGGTCATCCTCCCGCGCGAGAACGAGCCCGATCTCGACGACCTCCCGAAGGAGGTGCGCGAGGGAATGCGGTTCGTCGTCGCCGACGGGGTCGACGAGGTCATCGAGGCGGCTTTCCCGGGCGCCGCAGTGCTGGAGTTTTCCTCGGCGGCGCGCGGGTAGATAATGCCGCGGACACCGACGAAAGGACGACGATGAGGGGCAAGGACACAGTCACGGGAGCCGTCGACACGGCGCGGCCGTACGTCGAGCGGGTCGCGCGGGACGAGGAGCTCCACGACCACGTGAAGAGCGCCTACGAGTCGGCACGGAAGATCTACGACGAGCTGCTGGGCGACCGCGGCGCGACGGGGATCGCGATGCGGGTCGCACGCGACAAGGATCTCCAGGACGAGCTCAAGAAGGCCGTCGAGGAGCTCCGCAAGGCCGGCGACCGGGCCCAGGGCAAGGACTCGCACACGGCTCGGAACATGAGCCTCCTCCTCGCCGGCATCGCGCTCGGCGTGCTCTTCAACCCGGCAACGGGCCCGGATACGCGCCGCTGGCTGAAGGACAAGCTCCTCGGCCCCGAGCAGCCGTTCGAGTACCAGTCGAACGAGGCGTAGCGGGCGCGAGAACGCGGGCTAGGCGCCGAAGGCGGGGTCCGCGTTCACGATGGCGGGGCCGGGGAGCCCCTCGCCGAAGAGCTCGACGGGCGCGAGCATACTCGCCAGCGAATCGTCGCCGAGCGCGGAGAGCGTCGAGATGTCCTCCGCGTCGAGGAGAACTGCGCCCGCGGGCGGTGCCTCCCCGGGCGGCGGCGTCCAGCCGCCGAACGCGATGTCCACGAGCCGCTGCCAAGCGGTCAGGTAGGCGTAGGGGTTGACGACGCCGTCGTAGCCCATCCAGAGAAGCTCGCGCGGGTGGATCTCGAAGTGGAGGTGCGGCGGCGTCCCGACGGCGTCGCCGGTCGTGCCGACGAAGCCGATCACGTCTCCCGCCCTGACCTGGGCCCCGTCCTGGGCGAGCGGCGAGAAGGCGGAGAGGTGCGCGTAATAGAACTCGTTCCCGGCCCGGTCGCGGAGCCAGAGGCGGTTGCCGCCGACGTCGTTCCACCCGACCAGGGAGAGGGTCCCGTCCGTGACGGCGAGGACCGGCGCGCCGAGCGGAGCGAAGATGTCGTTCCCGTGGTGCCAACCGGTGAGGGCGCGCGCCGCCGCGAAGTCGTCCGTGAACGAAGCGGCGCCGTAGACGGGGAAGACGTAGCCGCCCGCCGTCAGCCGCGGGTCGACGTCGACCGGCGGGTCCCGGACGACCGGCGGAGGCTCCGGCTTCGCGCCCGGCGGAGACGGGAGCGGCTCCGGTGGAGGGGGCCTCGACTCCTGCTTCGGCTGCGGCTTCGGCTCAGGCCCGGGGGCGGGCGCTTCCTCAGCCGGAGGCGGAGGCGGGGGAGGCTTGGGCGCGTCGGCGGCCGCCTCGGCGTAGCCGACCATGATCTCGCTGCCGGCCGGGAGACCTCCGTGCTCGGCGGTGAGGACGACGTGCAGCCCAGCGACGAAGCCCCGGTGGCCGAAGCGCCCCTTCGTCTGACGGACGACCGCCTGCTCGAGGACGACGGCGTAGCCCCAGTCTCCCAGCCCGAATCGAGAGTTCGGAGCCGCGGCGACGGACTCGCCCAGGATCGTCAGGTTCGACAGCGACGAGGCGCCCAGCGAGCCCTCGGCCCCCGACCCTGTGGCGCGGGACGTCGCCCTGACGAAGATCCCATTCGCCGTGATCTCCCCGCCGAAGAGCGAGACGGCCTGCACCGACGCGCTGGCGGCGGCCGACGCGCGCGCGCTCGAGCCTCCCGCCCGGCTGGAGGCGGCGATCCGACCGGTCGAAACCGCGTCGCCGTACGTGTAGCCGGCCGCTGACGCCGAGCGGTCCGGCGGAGAGGAGACGCTCGCCGCGCTCCCGCCCTCACCGCCGGGCAGGATCACCCGGACGCCGAGCGCGCGGCTCGAGGAGTCCGCCGGTGCGGCGGCGGACGCCGTCGAGGCCCCGAGGGCGAGCACGGTCAGCGCAACGACCGTCGTCAAGAGAACGCGTGCCGGCACCACGAGCAGATTATCGGCGCCGCCGCCGGAAGGGTCGAGGGGTCGTCAGTCCTCGAGGCGGCGCGCGAACTCGCGGAAGCGCTCGCGCGCGTCCGCGTCGGGGCTGAGCGCTTCGTCCGAGGCGAGCCGCGGGTCGCTCGCCACCTCGCCCGCCACCTCACGCACCTCCTTCAACACCGCGGCACGCACCTCGGGATCCTCGAGCAGCTGGTCGACCCATGTGCCCGAGGCCCGAGGGTCGACGTCCCGTTCGACCAGCAGCCCGCCGAGGAGGATGCCGACACGGAGGTAGGCGAACGTGCGGAAGGCGAGCTGGCGCCGCGGGGAGCCGATCAGCGACGTGATCTGCGTGTCCTCGGCCTGGATCCGGTCGATGACCTCGCCGAGCGGCTCGTCGACGAGCGGCAGCCAGACGTCCTCGTCCATGCGCGGCATCTAATCACGGAGGGACCAGACGAGCTGGCCCGCGACGACCACGAGGAGACCGGCGAAGAGGTCGCGCAGGAGCGCCTCCGGGAGAGAATCGGCCAGCACGGCGCCGCCGCCCACGCCGACGAAGGAGACGAGCCCGATCACGAGCGCCTCCCGCCAGCGGACGTTCCCAGCCCTGTGCTGCTGCCACGCGCCGAAGGCGACGACCGGGATCATCGCCGCGAGCGAGCTCGCCTGAGCGCCGAGCTGGCCGAGGCCGACGACGAACACGAGCGTCGGGACGAACAGGATCCCGCCTCCCACGCCGAACAGACCCGAGAGCGCTCCGGCGCCGAGGCCGAGGACGAGGGCGAGGACGACGGTGCCCGTGCTCATTCGAGGAATAGGACGACGGCGACGGCGACGAGGAACACCGAGAAGAGGAGCGTCAAGCCGCGCGCCGAGACGCGATGCTGAAGCCGTACGCCCACGAGCGAACCGGCGACGGCGGGAAAGCCGACCAGCGCCGCCGCGTCCCAGTCGATGTGGTCGAGGAGCGAGAAGGAGGTCACGCCCCAGATCGCCGTCACGAGGATGGCCGCGAGCGAGGTGGCGGTCGCGACCCGGGAGTCGAAGCCCACGAGCAGCACGAGAAGCGGCACGACGACGACGCCGCCCCCGACGCCGAAGAGCGCGCTCAGGAAGCCCGAGGCGATTCCGATGCCGCCGAGGATCCAGAGCGACGGTGTGGCCGGCGGCACGGCCCTATCGTATGGCCCGTGACGGCCGAGTCCCCCCTCGCCCGGCTCGCCGAGGCGCCCGACCGGAGTGCGCTCCTGTTCGACGTGGACGGGACGCTGGCGCCAATCGTGGCCCGGCCGGAGCTCGCGACGGTGCCGGAAACGACGAGGGGAGTGCTCCGGCGGCTGGCCTCTCGCTATCTCCTCGTCGCGTGCGTGAGCGGCCGCGCGGCCGAGGACGCCCGCCGCCTTGTCGGGCTCGACGGGGTCGTCTACGTGGGCAACCACGGGCTCGAGCTCGATCCGCGCGCCGAGGAGCTCGCGGCGGCAGTCGCGAGGTTCCGCGAGGCGGTCGGCCTGCCCGTCGAGGACAAGCGCCTCTCGCTCACGTACCACTTCCGCGAGGCGGCAGACGAAACGGCCGCGGTCACGCGGCTCGAGGAGGTGGCGGAGCGGGCCCGCGCCGCCGGGCTCGATCCGCGCTGGGGGCGGAAGGTGCTCGAGATCCGCCCGGCCGTACGGGCGGACAAGGGCACGGCCGTCCGCGCGCTCCTCGAGGGCTCGGGCGCGCGCCGCGGCCTCTACGCCGGCGACGACACGACCGACCTGGATGCGTTCGCGGCCCTCGCGGCCGCCGGGCTCGAGCACACCGTCCGGGTCGCCGTCGCCTCCGAGGAGGGCCCCGACGAGCTGCGCGAGGCCGCGGACGTCGTCGTCGAAGGTCCGGGGGCGCTCGCCCGCCTCCTACAGACGCTGTAGGAGCTCCCAGGCCCGGCGCACGTCCGCCTCGGTCGTGCGCATGTTCCCGACCGCGAGGCGAAGGACGTAGCGGCCGTCGAGGCGCGTGTGCGAGATGAAGACCTCGCCGCTCGCGTTCGCCCGCTCGAGCAGCGCCTCGTTCTCCTCGTCCGAGCCGGCCCGGCGGAAGCAGACGACCGAGAACGGATACTGGGCGACGATCTCCCACCCGGGAGTCTCCTCGAGCCAGGAGGCGAAGAGTCGTGCCAGCCTGACGTGCTCGCGGATGAGCGCCTGGAGCCCCTCCCGCCCGTGACAGCGCAGCACCGCCCAGAGCTTGAGCGCGCGGAAGCGGCGGCCGAGCGCCGGCCCGTAGTCCATCAGGTTCGTGACGTCCTCGTCGCTCGTGCGCAGGTACTCGGGCACGAGGCTGAACGCGTCCCTGAGAACGTCCGGGCGGCGGGTGAAGAGACACGAGCAGTCGACCGGCGTGAAGAGCCATTTGTGCGGGTTGACGACGAGCGAGTCGGCACGCTCGCAGCCCGCGAGGGCCCAACGGTGCTCGGGACAGACGGCAGCCGAGCCCGCGTAGGCGGCGTCGACGTGGAGCCAGACGTCCCCGTCCGCGCAGAGGTCGGCGATCTCCGGGACCGGGTCGACGGATGTCGTCGACGTCGTTCCCACGGTGGCCACGACCGCCGCGGCGCCGTCCAGCTCCTCTGCCACCGCGTCGGGCCGCAGCCGGAACTCCGGGTCGACCGAGAGCTTCCGGAGCGGCAGGCCCAGGAGCCGCGCGGCCTTGTCCACCGAGGAGTGCGCCTGCTCGGAACAGAGCACCGCCCCGCCCGGCCGCAGGTGCCGCGCGGCGGCCAGCGCGGCCAGGGTCGAGGTCGACGCCGTGTCCTCGATGTGACCGTGGAGACCCTCCGGGAGGCCGAGCAGCTGCCGGAGCCAGTCGAGCGCGACCTCCTCGAGCTCCGTCGCCGCCGGCGACGTCCGCCAGAGCATGGCGTTCACGTTCAGCGCGGCCGCGAGGAGCTCGGCGAGGATGCCCGGCTCGCTTCCGGAGATGGCGAAGTACGCGAGGAAGCGCGGGTGGTTCCAGTGCGTCATCCCGGGCAGGAGCACCTCGTCGAGATCGCGGAGAACGGCCTCGAACGGCTCGCCGCGCTCGGGCGGAGAGGCCGGCAACGACGCGCGCACCTGACCGGGCTCCACCTGGGCCAGCACGGGCAGCTCGGCCACCCCGTCGAGGTAGCGCGCCACCCACTCGAGGGCTGCCGCCCCGTCCTCGCGGAAGGTCACGACTTCAGCAGCTTTCGCACGTCGCGCCAGCCTCGCGCGTTGACGACCTGCTCCGGGCGGATCCAGCCGCGACGTGCCTGGGCGACGCCGAGCTCGAGGTTGGCGAGCTCGTGCACGCGGTGGGCATCGGTGGAGATGACGATGGCCACGCCGGCCTCCGCGGCCGCCCGCGCGTGCGTGTCGGTGAGGTCGAGGCGATCCGGCTGAGAGTTGATCTCGAGGAACGTGCCCGTGGCGACGGTGTGCTCGAGCACGCGGTCCCAGTCGAGCTCGTACGGCGCGCGCCGGTTGATCTTCCTCCCCGTGGGGTGCCCGACGCAGTCCACGTGCGGGTTCTCCATGGCGGCGAGCAAGCGGTCCGTCAGGCGCTCGCGCGGCTGGTCGAACCCCGCGTGGATCGAGGCCATGACCCAGTCGCGCTCCGCAAGTGCGTCGTCGCCAAGGTCGAGAGAGCCGTCGCCGCGGATGTCGACCTCGACACCCGAGAGGACACGGATCCCGGAGAGGCTCTCGTTCAGCGCCGCGATCTCCTCGGCCTGGCGCTCGAGGCGACCCTCCTTGAGCCGCTTCGCGTGGTCGCAGATCGCCACGTAGCGGTGCCCGAGCGCCTTCGCGGCGAGCACCATCTCCTCGAGCGTCCCACGGCCGTCCGACCAGTCCGTGTGCATGTGCAGGTCGCCGCGCAGGTCGGCGAGCTCGACGACCCGCGGCAGCCCGCCGTCTCGGGCGGCCTCGAGCTCGCCGCGATTCTCGCGCAGCTCCGGCGGGATCCAGGCGTACCCGAGATGGGCGTAGAGCTCCTCCTCCCCCGCCGCCGTGAAGGTCTCGCCGCTCTCGACGTGGAGGACGCCGTACTCGGAGACCGAGAGCCCGCGCCGAACCGCGTCCTCCCTGAGCGCGACGTTGTGCGCCTTGGAGCCCGTGAAGTGCTGGAGGAGGTTCCCGTAGCTCTCGGGCGGAACGACGCGGAGGTCGAAGCGGAAGCCCTCGTGCGAGACGACGGTCGCCTTCGTGGACCCGCGGGCCACGACCTCGGCGACCCAGGGCCGCTCGGCGAAGAAGGCGGTGAGACCGGCCGGAGCGGCCGCCGTTGCGATGAGATCGAGGTCGCGGACGGTCTCGCAGCGCCGGCGGACGCTGCCCGCCTCGGAGACGCGCTCGGCAAGCCCGCTCTCGGCGACTTCGGCGACCGCCTGCCGGACTGCGGGAAGAACCCGGCCGAGCAGCGTTCTTCCCGTCGCAGGCGAGGCCGCCGGCTTCGAGAGCGCCTTGAGGACCTTCTCCTCCGTCTTCGCTCCCAGGCCGGGCAATGCGCGAAGGCGCTCCTGCTCGGCCGCCGCTCGGAGGTCCTCGAGCGACTGGATGCCGAGCTCCGCCCAGAGCTTCCGCGCCGTCTTCGGGCCGAGCCCTGGAACGTGCATGACCTCCACGAGCCCGGACGGGAGCCGGTCGCGGAGCTTGGCCAGCGCGGCCAGGTCTCCCGTCTCCACGAGCTCGACGATCTTGTTCTCGATCGTCGAGCCGATGCCCGAGAGACGGGTCGCCTTGCGGTCGAGCGCCAGCTGGGCGACGGGGCCGGTCGACTCGCGGATCCGGGCCGCCGCCCGCCGGTAGGCGGCGAGCCGGAAGGCGTCCGCTCCGTCGAGCTCCAGCAGGTCGGCGAGCAGCTCGAAGCGCTCGGCGAGCTCGGCGTTCCGGGGCAGCTCCTTGGGCACCCCGGCGATGATACGCGGGTGCGGCTGGTGGTCTGCCTCCCCACGTACGACGAGCGCGAGAACCTCGAGCCGATGGTGCGCGCGCTCGGGGAGGTCTTCGCCGCGCACCGGCTCGACGGCAGCGTGCTCGTGATCGACGACGCCTCGCCGGACGGCACGGGCGAGATCGCCGACCGCCTGGCCGCCGAGCTCCCGTACGTGAGCGGCCTCCACCGGCCGGCCAAGGAGGGACTCGGGCCCGCGTACGTCGCCGGGTTCCGGCAAGCTCTCTCCGAAGGAGCCGACCTGGTCCTCGAGATGGACTGCGACTTCTCTCACGACCCGGCCGACGTGCCTCGGCTGGTCGCGGCGGCGGAGGCGGCGGACGTCGCGCTCGGGTCGCGCTACGTGGCTGGCGGCGCGGTCCGGAACTGGGGCCTGGTCCGGCGCGTGGTGAGCAGGGCAGGATGCCTCTACGGGCAGGCGGTGCTCGGCTTCGGCGTCCGCGACTCGACGAGCGGGTTCAAGTGCTACCGGCGGGAGGTGCTCGAGACGATCGCCCTCGAGCGGATCTCCTCTCGCGGCTACGCCTTCCAGATCGAGACGGTCTACCGCGCCGTCCAGGCGGGCTTCCGCGTCAGCGAGGTGCCGATCGTCTTCACCGATCGCGCCGAAGGCGGCTCGAAGATGGGGCCCGGCATCGTCGCCGAGGCGGTCGTGCGCGTCCCGGCTCTGCGCCTCGCGGCGCTCCGAGGCCGTCTCTGAGCGTTGGTACAGTCACCGGCATGGCCGATCTGCCCGCCGTCGCGGACGCGAGCTTCGAGAGCGAGGTCCTGCAAGCCGACCGTCCCGTGGTGGTCGACTTCTGGGCTCCCTGGTGCGGTCCGTGCCGCGTCGTCGACCCGATCCTGAGCGACATGGCCGTGCAGCACGGCGACCGCGTCAAGTTCGTCGCGGTGAACGTCGACGAGAATCCCGTCACCCAGGCCCGGTACCAGGTTCTCTCCATTCCGACCGTGATCCTCTTCGAGAACGGCGAGCCCCAGGAGACGGTCGTCGGCGCCCGCTCGAGGACGCACTACGAAGGCGCCTGGCAGCGCTGGCTCGCGGCCTAGGAGGGTCGGGCGCTAGCGCCGAAACGCGTCCCAGCCGACGGGATCGGCGGGCCGGACGCCCGCTCCCTCCTCACACCGTCCCACGACGATGAAGCCGCTCGCCTCAGCGGCGGCGGGAGGGAGCGCCGCGAGGAGCTCGTAGTCCTCGCCCAGCGTCCAGAAGGGGAGGTCCTCGACGTCGGCGATCCCCGGCGCGAGCGGCAGACGCTCGACCTCGACGACGAGCCGGCACGCCGACCGCTCGGAGATCTTCGCCGCGTCGGCGAGGATCCCGTCCGAGAGATCGACGAGGGCGTGGGCGACCGCCGCGAGTCGCCGGCCCTCCTCGAGGCGGAGCGGCGGGCGGCGGTGCATGCGAACCAGGTCGTCGAAGCCCGCGAGGCCGTGCTCGAGCACGTAGAGCCCAGCGGCAGAGCCGCCGAGGGGGCCCGTGACGACGAGAGCGTCTCCAGGCCGGGCACCCGCGCGACCGGGCACGCTGGTGCTCCGCCCGAGCGCCGTGATCCCGAGAAAGGCCGCGGGCGCGGCGACGGTGTCGCCCCCGACGACGGGGACGCCCGGCTCGTTGAGGCCCTCGTAGAGCTCGAGCACGTCGTCGACGCGCAGCTCGGGCGGGAGCGCGAGCGAGACGAGCAGCCCCTCCGGGTCCGCGCCCATGGCCGCCAGGTCGCTGAGGTTGACGGCAGCGGCCTTGTAGCCGAGATCGCGCCAGGACGTCCACTCGCGCCTGAAGTGAACGCCTTCGACGAGCACGTCCTGCGTGACCGCGCGCTCACCGTCCCAGGCACCCTCGAAGTCGAGCCCGCCGGCGAGTCCTCTGCGCTCGAGCTCCGCGAGGAGCCCGGCCTCACCGAGCTCTGACAGCCTCAAGGCCGAAGACGTCGACGGGCCCCGAGCCGGCCCCGATGTCCGCGAGCCCGGCCCGGACGGCCTCCGAGGCGATGCGCGCGGCCTCGCGAGCGGCGTCCTCGAGCGGCTCCCCGCGAGCGAGCAGGGCCGCGAGGCTCGCCGAGTGGGTGCATCCCGCCCCGTGCGTCGCCTCGTCTCCGTGGCGCTCGACCGGAATGGCAACGTGGCGGCTCCCGTCGAAGAGCCAGTCGACAGCCTCCTCGCCGTGGCCGCCCGTCACGACGACCGCGGGCGCGCCGAGCTCCTCGATCGCCACGGCAAGCTGCTCGCGGCTCGCGCTCTCCGAGTAGGGAACGCCGGCCAGGGCGCACGCTTCGTGCAGGTTTGGGGTCACGACCGCGGCGAGCGGGAAGAGCCGCTCGACGAGCACCGAGACGGCGTCGTCGAGGAGGAGCCTGGCGCCCGAGGACGCGACCATCACGGGATCGACGACCAGCGAAACCGGGTGCCTCTCGAGAAAGTCGGCGACGGTAGCGATGATCGGCGCGCTGAAGAGCATTCCCGTCTTGGCGGCGTCGACGCCGATGTCCTCCCAGAGCACCTCGAGCTGCTCACGGATGAACTCGGGCGGCACCTCGTGAACGGCCGTGACGGCAGTCGTGCTCTGCGCGGTCAGGGCCACGATCGCACTCATCCCATGGCAGCCGAGCGCGGCGAACGCCTTGAGGTCGGCCTGGATGCCGGCCCCGCCGCCGGAGTCCGACGTCGCGATCGTGAGACAGCGGGGGATCACGGAGGCTGAGGCTAGACGTTTGGCCGGTGATCTGCGTGCTCGTCGGGGACGGGTGCGACCAAGCCGGGCGTCGTGATCGTCCGCAGCCCGTACTAGGTCAGTACGGGCAAGGGCGAGCGCGGCGATCCGGCGCCGTGTCGCAGCCGCCAGCCGCGAGTGCGGTGATTGCGGGTCAAGCGTCTAGCATCGCCTCTGATGGCGACCCTGACCTGGGACGCCCTTCTCCAGGGCGAGGAGCTCGCGTACCTCACGGAGGTGCCCCCGCGGGACGCCGTCGCGGCGGCGATTCCCGCGGAGCTTCACCCGGCGGTACGCGAGGCCCTCGCCGAGCGCGGCCTGACGCAGCTCTATCAGCACCAGGCCGAGGCGTACGACGCTGCGGCGCGCGGCGAGCACGTCGTCGTCGCCACCGGCACGGCGAGCGGGAAGACGCTCGCTTTCAACCTCCCCGTCCTCGACGCGCTCGCGGCCGAGCCGAAGCTCCGCGCTCTCTACCTCTACCCCACGAAGGCGCTCGCCCAGGATCAGGCGCGCGCGCTCGCCGGCTTCCGAGTCCCGAAGGTCCGGGCGGCGATCTACGACGGGGACACGGAGACCGAGCGCCGCTGGCAGATCCGCAAGTGGGCCAACGTCATCCTCACGAACCCGGACATGCTCCACGTAGGCGTGCTCCCACACCACGACCGCTGGGGTGACGTGCTCCAGAACCTGCGGTACGTGATCGTGGACGAGGCGCACGTCTACCGCGGCGTCTTCGGCTCCCACGTCGGCAACGTGCTCCGGCGACTCCGGCGGGCGGCCAGGATCTACGGTGCGGAGCCGCAGTTCCTCCTCGCGACCGCGACGATCGCCAACCCGGGCGAGCTCGCACGCTCGCTCCTCGGCGTCGAGGCCGCCGTCGTCGAGGAGGACGGAGCGCCGCGGGCGGCCCGCACGGTCGCCTTCTGGAACCCCCCGGTGCTCGACGAGCAGCTCCAGCTGCGCGCGAGCGCGCTCGGAGAGGGAGCGCGCCTCCTCGCCGAGCTCGTCTCGGGCGGCCTGCGCACGATCTGCTTCACCAAGAGCCGCAAGGCCGCGGAGCTCGTGCACCGCTTCACCGCCGACCGCGTCCCGGAGCTCGCCGACCGGCTCTCCCCGTACCGGGCCGGCTACACACCCGCTCAGCGCCGCGAGATCGAGCGTCGGCTCGTCGAGGGGGAGCTCCTCGGCGTGACCGCGACCGACGCACTGGAGCTCGGGATCGACATCGGGCTCCTCGACTGCGCGATCTCGGTCGGCTTCCCCGGCACGGTGGCGAGCCTGCGCCAGCAGTGGGGCCGCGCCGGGCGGCGTGGGCACGGGCTCGCCCTGCTGGTGGCGAGCGAGGACGCCCTCGACCAGTTCTTCATGCGCGAGCCCGAGATGTTGATCGAGCGCCGCGTCGAGGCCGCGATCCTCGACCATTCGAACCCGCGCATCCTCGACGGGCACGTGCGCGCGGCAGCCTTCGAGGCGCCGCTCGACGAGGCCGACCGGGCGACGCTCGGAGATAGCGCCCTCGAGCGGGCCGCGGCGCTCGCGGAGGCCGGCGAGCTGAAGCGAACGCGGGCGGGCTTCGTCTGGGGAGGCCGCGACTACCCGGCGGGCCGCTTCGGGCTGCGCTCGACGAGCGCCGAGTCGGTCGCCGTCGTCGAAGCGGCCACGGGATCTGTGCTGGGCACGGTCGAGCGCGAACGGGCCTACGGAACGGTGCACGAGGGCGCCGTCTACCTCCATCTCGGCGAGTCGTACCGCGTGCTCGCGCTCGACCTCGAGGCGCGCACGGCGCTCGTCGAGCCCTTCGCGGACGAGTACTACACGCAGGCGAAGAAGGAGACGACCACCGCGATCGAGGAGGCGGAGCTCGCCGAGCGGCGGCTGGAGATGGACGTCTTCTTCGGGCGCGTCAGCGTGACGGAGCAGGTGGTCGCCTACCAGAAGAAGGCGATCCGCGACGGGGCGACGCTCGACCTCGTGCCGCTCGACCTGCCGGAGACCTCCTTCGAGACGGAGGCGGTCTGGTACCTCCCGGAGCCCTGGATGCTCGAGGGGTTGGAGGCGCTCCCGCGCCTGCTCGGCTCGCTCCACGCCGCCGAGCACGCCATGATCGCGCTTCTCCCTCTCTGGGCGATGTGCGATCGCTGGGACATCGGCGGGCTCTCGACGAACCTCCATTTCCAGACGGGCCGGCCGACCGTGTTCGTCTACGACGGCCACGTGGGCGGGGTCGGCATCGCGCGCCGCGGATACGACGAGCTCGAGGGCTGGGTCGCGGACACGGCGAGGCTCCTCGCCGGCTGCCCCTGCGCGGACGGCTGCCCCTCCTGCGTCCAGTCCCCGAAGTGCGGGAACCTGAACGAGTTCCTGGACAAGAACGGTGCGCTGACGCTCCTCCGGCGCATGCTCGCCGAGTAGCTGTCGATTCCCGGCGGCGCCGTTCGTCGTAGAGTCGTAAACAACCGAAGGAGGCTCACATGCAGTACTTGCTCCTCATCTACGGGGACGAGCAGGCGACGAACGAGCAATGGGAGCAGCTGAGCGAGGCCGAGCAGAAGCAGAGCCTGGACGAGTGGTGGACCTACACGAAGGAGCTCGAGGACGCGGGCGTTCACGTCGCGGGCGAGGCGCTCCATCCGACCCAGTCGGCGAAGACCGTGCGTGTCCGCGACAGCGAGCACCTCGTGACCGACGGCCCCTTCGCCGAGACGAAGGAGCAGCTCGGCGGCTACTACGTCATCGACGTCCAGACCGAGGAGGAGGCACTCCGCTGGGCGGCGAAGATCCCGTCCGCGCCCTACGGCTCGGTCGAGGTGCGCCAAGTCATGGTCTTCACGGCCGAGGTCGGCTCCTGACGGTCGGCCGCTGAGCCTTGGAGCTCGCGCGGGTCTTCCGCGAGGAGTGGGGGCGCTCCGTCGCCGTGCTCGCACGAGCCACGGGAGACCTCGCCCTTGCGGAGGACGCCGTGCAGGACGCGTTCGCGACGGCGCTCGAGCGCTGGCCGGACGGAGCGCCGCGCAACCCTGGCGCCTGGATCCTGACGGTCGCGCGCAACCGGGCGCTCGACCGCCTCCGGCGCGAGCGGACGCTTGCGCACAAGACCGAGCTCCTGGCCCGCCTGGAGGAGGTCTCCTTGCCGGACGACACGAGCGCGCTTCCCGACGAGCGGCTGGCGCTGATGTTCGCCTGCTGCCACCCGGCACTCCCGTCGGACGTGCGAGTGCCGCTCACCCTCCGCATGGTCGGCGGGCTCTCCACGGCGGAGATCGCCCGTGCGTTCCTCGTTCCCGAGCCGACTCTCTCGCAACGCCTCGTCCGCGCCAAGCGCAAGATCCGCGAGGCCGGCATTCCACTGGCCGTTCCGGCCGATCACGACCTGCCGGAGCGCCTGCGCTCGGTGCTGGCCGTTCTCTACCTCGTCTTCAACGAGGGCTACGCCTCGGCGGCCGGCGACGACCTCGTGCGTAACGACCTCTGTGACGAGGCGATCCGCCTCGCCAAGCTCCTCGCGGTCTCGATGCCGGACGAGCCGGAGGCCCTCGGGCTGCTGGCGCTCATGCTTCTCCACGACTCGCGTCGAGAGGCGCGGACGAGAGCGGACGGCGAGCTCGTCCTGCTCGAAGAGCAGGACCGTGGGCGCTGGAATCGGGCGCAGATCGAGGAGGGCAAGCGCTTGCTGGAGCGCGCGCTCTCGTTTCGTCGACCCGGCCCGTACCAGCTCCAAGCGGCGATCGCCGCGGTGCACGCGAGCGCAGCGCGCCCGGAGGAGACGGACTGGCCGCAGATCGCAGCGCTGTACCGAGAGCTCGTCCGTGTCGACCCGTCTCCGGTCGTCGAGCTCAACCGCGCGGTGGCCGTCGCGATGGCGACCCGCCCCGAGGAGGGCCTCGCCCTCGTCGAGCGAATCCAGGGTCTGGACCGCTATCACCTCCTTCATGCCGCGCGTGCGGACCTCCTCCGGCAGAGCGGGAGGAGGAAGGAGGCGGCTGCCGCCTACGAGCGCGCGCTCGCCCTCGCGCCGAGCCCGGTCGAGCGGGCGTTCCTCCAGCGCCGCCTCTCCGAGGTGCGCTGACGGCTCCGGCCGATGGTAAGACTGGACCCATGAGCGTTCGGCGGGCCCGCGGAGGGGTTCTCGTCGTGGGCGGCGGCTTCGCCGGCGGCTACGTCGCGCGCCTGCTCGGGAAGAGCGGCGCGACGATCGTCAGCCCCGAGAACTTCATGCTCTTCACGCCGCTGCTCCCGGAGGCCGCTTCGGGCACGCTCGAGCCCCGGCACGTCGTCGTGCCCCTTCGGATGATGTGCCCACACGCCGAGCTCCTGCTCGGCCGCGCCACAGCGCTCGACGAGGAGGCGCGCCACGTCCACGTCGTCACGGAGACGGACGAGGGCGAGGTCGAGTACGAGCAGCTCGTGCTGGCGCTCGGCGCGGTCCCGCGCACCCTCCCGATCCCGGGGCTCGCAGAGCACGGGCTCGGGTTCAAGAGCCTCGCGGACGCCATCCACCTGCGAAATCACGTTCTCCGACGGCTGGAAGCCGCCGCCGCCCAGCCGGACGACGCCGGACGGGAGCTGACCTTCGTCTTCGTCGGCGCGGGTTACGCCGGCGTGGAGGCGCTCGCCGAGCTTCGCGACCTCGTGCGCGACGCGCTCCGCTACTACCCGAGCCTGCGAGAGGCGCCGCAGCGCTGGGTGCTCGTGGACGCGGCTCCCACAATCCTTCCGGAGATCCCGAAGGGACTCGGCGCGTACGCTTCTCGTGAGCTTGCCAAGCGCGGCGTCGATCTCCGCGTGGGCACGACGCTCGAGTCCGCGGAGAACGGCGCGGTCGCCCTCTCGGATGGAACACGCCTCGACACGAGCACCCTCGTCTGGACTGCCGGCGTGCGGCCGCATCCGCTACTCGTCGACCTCGGGCTCCCGCTCGACGAGCGGGGCCGGCTACGGGTCGATCCGACACTCCGCGTCGAGGGTCGGGAGAACGTCTGGGCGCTCGGCGACTGCGCGCGGGTGCCGAACTCGGCCACCCCGGAGCATCCCGACCCTCCAACCTCGCAGCACGCTCTCCGCCAGGCGCGGCGACTCGCCGGGAACCTCCGCGGCGAGCCGCGCCCCTATCGCTACCGCATGCTCGGCCAGGTCGCCACGCTCGGCCGCCACCGGGGCGTCGCGGACGTCATGGGCCTCCATCTGCACGGGTTCCCGGGCTGGTTCGTCACGCGAACGTACCACCTCTTCCAGCTCCCGCTCCTCAGACGCAAGGTCCGCGTCGTCGTCGACTGGACGGTCGCGCTCTTCTTCCGCCGCGACATCGCCGAGCTCTCGATGCTGGGACACCCGGAGCCTCTCTCGGGGCGCCGGTCCCGGGGCGGATAAGCAACCGTAAACCGCGGTCGTCCTCGCGCCGATACACGTTCCCATGAGAACTGCCCTCGGCTCGCGGCTCGCCCCGGCGCTCGCGCTTTGCGCCGCAGGAGCGATCCTGCCCGCGGCGACGCTCCACTTCCTCGGCCGGGAGGAGGTGCACCTTTCGAGCGCCGTCCACTTCTGGGCCGTCGGCGCCACCGCTTTCGCCGCGACGGCCGCGGCGCTGGCGCTGACGGTGGTCGGAGCGCGACGCAGCGATGCGCGGACGGTGCTCGTGGGAACCGCCTTCACCGTCATGGCCGCGCTGCTCGCCCTCCACGGGCTCGCAAGCCCCGGCATCCTCGTCGACTTCAACGGCCTCGTCTCGTTCACAGGCGGCGCCACGCTTCCCCTCGGAGGCGCCGTCCTCGCCCTCACCGCCCTCCCGTCCCTCCGCCGCCCGCAGAACGTCAAGCGGCTCCTCGTCTTCCAGGCGGCGCTGCTCGGCGCGGTCGCACTCGTGGGAGCCGTCGGCATGCTCGCACCCAGCGTCGTGCCCGCCGTCCCGGAGCCGGCCAGCCCCCTGGCGCTCGCCGCCCTCGCCGTCGGGCTCGCCTTCTACGGCTTCCTCGGCCTGCGCGCGGTCAACACCTATCTCCTCACGCGCCGCCGCGCCGACTTGCTCGTGGTCTTCGGGCTCGCCTTCCTCGGCGCGGCCCTGGGCGCCGCCCTCCTCCTCGACTTCCAGGACCTCGGGTGGTGGCTCGGCCACGCCTTCGAGCTCGTCGGAATCCTGCTCGTGGGGATCCCCGTCGCGGCCGATCTCTACCGCGGGACGCCGTCGCGCTCGCTCACCGGCGGACCGCGTGCCGGCGAGCTCGTCTCCGCCGAGGAGGCCTTCCTGGGCGCCCGCGTGCGCGCTCTCATGGTTCGCCTGGCAGAGAAGGACGAGTACACGGAAGAGCACACCCGGCGCGTGGCCCTGCGCGCGGTCCAGGTCGGCGAGGAGCTGGGGCTGGCGCCGAGTCGCCTTCGCACCCTGGCGACCGGCGGGCTTCTCCACGACATCGGCAAGCTCTCCGTCCCGGACGGGATCCTCAAGAAGCCGGGGCCCCTCGACGAGGCCGAGTTCGGAGTCATCCGACGCCATCCCGAGTGGGGCCACCGGCTGCTCGGCGAGCTGGGCGGCTTCTCCGACCCCGTGCGGCGTCTCGTGCTCGACCACCACGAGCGCCTCGACGGGAAGGGCTATCCGCACGGGCGCTTCGGCGACGAGCTCGGCCTTGAGACGCGGATTCTCACCGTCTGCGACGTCTACGACGCCCTCCTGTCGGTTCGCGTCTACCGACCGGCCTGGAGTCACGACCGGGCCATGGCGCTTCTGCACGAGGAAGCGAATGCGGCCTTCGACGCGATCTGCGTCGCGGCCCTCGAGCGCGTGCTCGGCCGAGAGGCGGCACTCTCGCTCGGCGTGGCAGTCTAGGACGTCGCGACGCTGCCCGCCTTCCGCGGCCGCGCGCTCGCGAGCGCGGTGACGCTTCAGGCCGTTCAGGAAGCTCGCACCGGCGGCCGCGACTTCGTCTTCCTCGTCGCCGACGGCGGCGACTGGCCGAAGGAGCTCTACGCCCGGCTCGGCTTCGCGCCGCTCGGACGCGAGTGGACCTTCCTCAAGCGCCCCGCTCAGGCTGTCCAGGCCTGAACTCGGCGGGGAGGCCGAGCCGCTCGAACCAGCCCACCATGGCGAGCTGAGGCGGCTTCTCGAGCCCGTAGTGCGTGCCGTCCACGACGGCCACCCCCGCTTCGTCCGCCAGTGCGCGAAAAGCGCGCACTCCTTCCTGCACGAACTGCAAACGGCAGCAGGTGGCCGCGTTCCCGGTCACGAAGGTCTCGCAGCCGCGCTCGAGCGACGCCGTGAGGACGTCCGGGTCGGCGCCTCCGCCCGCGACCACGGCGACCCGGCCGGCGCGCTCACGCGGGCGGGTCAGCACCTCCACCGGAATCTCCGGGCCGAGCACGTCGCGGAGCCGGGCGGCCAGGCCGTCGACCGTCAGCCGGCTTTCGCCCGCGACGGCCGCTCCACCGGGAATCCCATCCGCGATCGGGTAGTAGTCGTCCAGCCCCGTGAGACCCAGCCCCTCGGCGACGAGACGGGAAGGGGACACGTCCGGATGCATGTCGAGCGGGGCGTGCACGTGATAGAAGCCGATCCCCCCGGCCTGTAGGCGCTCGAAGCTCTCGCGCGCGAGCGGGGCGAACCCCTCGACGTCGTCCTCGAAGGCGATCGGGTGCTCCGAGAAGAGGAACGTCCGGGGCGGCAGCGACGCGACGATCGCGTCGGAGGGAAAGACGCAGGTGACGGCGCGCTCGACCGCATCCGCTCCTCGCACGAGGAGCCCGTTCCAGCGCCCCTCGTAGCCGGGCTCGGCAAACTCACGCCAGTACGGATCAGGGTAGACGTGCTCGAACGTCTCCGACCAGTCGTCGTTCTCCACCTCTGGCACGCGGAAGTAGGCGTCGAGCGCCCCGACGACCTCGGCGAGTCTCAGCGGAGGCTCCGCAGCGCAGCGCCGAGCGACTGGCGCGTCGCCAACACGCCCTCGAAGAGATCGCCCTCCCGCTCGATGCGTGCGAGGACGACGTCCATGGTGAAATCGAGAGGGTCGAGGTCCTCGTCGACCTCGTCCCAGCGAAGCGGCGTCGAGACGGGCGCGCCCGCGCGGGGGCGGACGGAGTAGGCAGAGGCGATGGTCTTGCCCTCTCCGTTCTGGTTCGCGTCCACGAGCACGCCGCGCCGCTTCGACTTCGACCACTCGGTCGTCACGAGGCCGCGATGCATGCGGGCAAGCGTGCCGGCGACGATCTCGGCGAACTCGCGGATGTCGTCGTAGGTGTGCCGCCGCTCCACCGGTACGAGCACGTGGAAGCCGTCGGCGCCGCTCGTCTTCGGGAAGCTCGCGAGCCCGAGGGCGTCGAGCACCTCCTTCACGAGCAGGGCCACCCGAACGGTCTCGCGGAACCCCACGTCCGGCGAGGGATCGAGGTCGAAGAGCACCCAGTCCGGACGCTCCGGCCGGTCGACGCGCGAGTACCAGGTGTTCATGTCGATGCAGCCCATGTTCACCATCCAGAGGAGCGCGAGCTCGTCGTTGACGAGCGGAACCTGGATGCGCCGCTTCCGCCGAGGCGACTCCCGCGTCGAGACCGTGAACGGACGGGTCGGGATCCACTCCGGCATGTGCCCGGGCGCGTCCTTCTGGAAGAAATGGTCGCCCTGCCAGCCGTCCGGGTAGCGCTTCATGGTGAACGGCCGGTCCTTCAGGTGCGGGAGGAGGACGGGCGCCGCCTCCCGGTAGTACGCGAGGAGGTCGCCCTTGGTGATCCCCTCGTCGGGCCAGAAGACCTTGTCCAGGTTCGAGAGCTTGAGCAGGCGCCGGCCTCGCCGCACTTCGGCGGCGAGGGGCTGCTCCCGCCGCACCTCCGCGGGCGCCTTGTCCTCGCGCAGCCCCTTGTACGACGGCGCCCGCAGGCGGCCGTCGTGCGTCCACTCGGCGAACTCGACCTCGCAGACGAGCTTTGGCGTCACCCAGACGACGTCGCTCTTCCGCACCTTCGGCATCTTGGGGACGACCGCGAACGGCGGGCTCTTGCGCTCGAGCGGCCGGAGCTTGCGCATGAGCTTGTCGATCTCCTCGTCCGTGAAGCCGGTGCCGCAGTTGCCAGCGTAGGAAAGCTCGCCGCCCCGGTTGACGGCCAGGACGAGCGAGCCGAGACGGCCCGAGCGGCGCCCCTGCCCTCTCGTGTAGCCGGCGATGAGGAACTCCTGGCGGCCGTGCGTCTTCACCTTGAGCCACTCGCGGGTTCGCTTCCCAGGCTGGTAGCGCGAGTCGGCACGCTTGGCGATCACGCCCTCGAGTCCCTGCTCCTTCGCGGCCTCGTAGAGCGCCTGCCCGTCCTCGAAGGCCTCCGAGAGGCGCACGGTTTCGTTGCGGCGGTCGAGCAGCCCCTCGAGCCGTTCGCGCCGCTCGTCCAGCGGCAGATCGAGCAGCGGCTCCCCGTCCACCTCGAGCAGGTCGAACGCGTAGAAGACGAGCGGGCCCGAGCCCTGCTGCATGACCGAGAAGCTCGACCGCCCCTGCTCGTCGAGCGCGCAGACCTCTCCGTCGAGGACGCAGTCCGGCGTGCGTACCGCCTGCGCGAGTGCCTTCGCCACGGAGGGAAAGCGCACGGTGAGGTCGTTCCCGCGCCGGCTCGTGAGCGTCGCTTCGCCGCCCTCGACACGGGCGATCGCGCGGTACCCGTCCCACTTGACCTCGAAGAGCCACCCACTTCCACTCGGAACCTCGGACGCCAACGTCGCCAGCATCGGGACGTAGTCCGTGGCTGGCCCTTTCGGAAGCGAGACGGAATCGTCTCGCTTCCGAACTAAGAGCCAGTTCTTCGGGTTGCCGTCGAGCTTCGCGGGAACGAGAGTCCACGTCCCCCCCAGGCGCTCGCCGGCGAGGCGGACGGTGAGGCCGCCGTCCTTCTTCTCCTCCAGAAGCTCATAGGTGCCGCTGTCCCAGATCTCCACCGTGCCGGCGCCGTACTGGCCCGCCGGGATCTCACCCTCGAAGGTCGCGTACTCGAGCGGGTGGTCCTCGACGTGGACGGCGAGGTGGCGCTGGCCAGGCTCGCGAGGGATGCCCTTCGGAACGGCCCAGCTCGCGAGCGCGCCGCCGCGCTCGAGCCGGAAGTCGTAGTGGAGCCGGCGGGCGTCGTGGCGCTGGACGACGAAGATCGGCTCCTTCCGCCGCCTTCCGCCGGGGCCGAAGGGCTCGGGCGTCTTCCTGCGGTCCCGCTTGCGCTCGTACTCCGTCAGCTTGCTCACACGCGAAAGGATGCCCTCTGGGGACGCGCTGGGGGAGCGAGGTTTAGCCGCACCGACGTCGGGTAGAAGCCGAGCCTAGGACTTGTCTGCCGACCGGGGGGGTTGGCACTTGGGGCCGGCCTCTTCGCCGGCCTCAAGGCTCTTCAGGGGCGGTGGAAAGGTCGCGGAGACGGCGGGGATAACCCTGTGGACGCTGTGGATTGCCAAACCCGGAACCCCTACTCGAGGTAGAGGCCCATCGTCCGGAACTTGCGGTGGCGCCGGCCCCGACGCTCGTCGGCGTCCTGTCCCTCGAGCTCTACCAGGACCGCCTCGAGATTCTCGCCGAGCAGGCGGGCGGCTTCGTCGGGATCGGCGTGGGCGCCGTTCGCGGGCTCCGGCACGATCCCGTCGATGACGCCGAGCTCGAGGCAGTGGGCCGCGTCCGGCTTGAGCGCGGCCGCCGCCCGCTTGGCCTCGCCCGCGTCCCGCCAGAGGATCGCGGCGCAGCCCTCGGGCGTGATCACCGAGTAGATCGCGTTCTCCTGCATGAGCACGCGGTCGGCGACGGCGAGGGCGACGGCGCCCCCCGAGCCGCCCTCGCCGATGACGCAGGCGACCGACGGCGACCGGAGTCGCGCCATGGCGAGCTGGCAGCGAGCGAGCCAGCCGCCCTGGCCGCGTTGCTCGGCCGTCACGCCCGGAAAGGCGCCGAGCGTGTCGACGAGAGTGAGGAGCGGAAAGCCGTGCCGGTCGGCCAGGTCCATCGCCCGCATCGCCTTGCGGTAACCCTCCGGGTGCGCCATGCCGTGGTTCCGGTCGACGCGCTCGCGGATCTCACGCCCCTTCTGGTGGCCGGCCACCGCGATCGTGCGGCCCCCAAAGCTGGCGAGGCCGGCGACGATCGCCCCGTCGTCGGACACGGAGCGGTCGCCGTGAAGCTCGATGAAGTCGTCGCAGATCCGCTCGATGTAATCGAGCGTGTAGGGGCGGTCCGGGTGACGGGCGAGCTCGACCGCGCGCCAGACCTCGTCCGCGCTCGGCTCGGCCTCGATCCGCTCGAGCTGGCGCTCGAGGCGCCGCACCTCTCCGGAGACGCCGACGCCGCGGAGGAGCGGGAGGTCGCGCAGCTTCGCCAGGCGCTCTCGTAGGCGCAGCTGCTCGACCTGGCTGGGCGAGCCCTCAGCCGCCATCGCGCCCGTGATCCCCTTTCGAGCAGGTCGCGCTCACCGGCCGCGAAACGCGAGCGTCGCAAGGACGCAGAGAGCACTCGTAGCCGGAGGCTACGGGTGCGACCGAGGACGCCGCGAGGCGACGCGTTGCAGCGCGCCGGGAAGCGCGAGATGTGAGGAAGGGAGTCACTTCTCAAACAAGGCCAGCAGGCGGCCGACGAAGGGACGCAGCTCCGCTCGAGGGACGATCGCATCGACGTGGCCGAAGCGGGCATTCGACTCGGCGAGCCCGAAGTCCTCGGGCAGCTTCTCGCGGATCGTCTGCTGTACGACCCGCGGGCCGGTGAAGGCGAGCAGCGCACCCGGCTCCGAGATGATGAAGTCTCCCAGGCTGGCGAAGCTCGCCATCACGCCCGCGGTCGTCGGGTGCGTCATGACGGAGATGAGGGGCGAGCGCGCCTCGCGGAGTTCGTCCACCGCACAGACCGTCTTCGGAAGCTGCATGAGCGAGAGAATTCCCTCTTGCATGCGCGCGCCACCCGAGGCGGTCACGCACACGAGCGGCGCACCGCGCGCGCCGGCGCGCTCGCAGGCGCGCACGAACTTCTCCCCGACCGTGCTCCCCATCGACCCGCCCATGAAGGCGAAATCCATGACGGCCAGCTCGCAGGGGCGCCGCTCGATCGCCGCCGCGCCGGCGATGAGCGCGTCTCCGAGCCCGGTTGCGACCTCGGCCTCCGCGAGCCGCTCGGTGTAGGCCCGGAGATCGAAGAAGGCGAGTGGATCGGCCGAGCGCAGGCCCGCGTCTTCCTCGGCGAAGGTGCCGCCGTCGGCGAGCTGCTCGACTCGTTCCCGCGCCCGCACCGGGAAGTGATACCCGCACTGGGGGCAGACGCGCAACGTCTCCGCGAGCTCGTCGTCCCGGTAGTGGGAATGGCACCGCGGGCAGGTGTTCGGGTGTCTCTTGCCCTCGCCCTCCGGCTCCGCCGGGCCGCGGTTCTCGATGGAGACGTCGATCCGGCTCGCCATGACCGGCCTATCTTAAGCAGGTGCGGCTAGAAACCGAGCGCGGCGGTGAGGCGGGCGAGCGGCGGCGGGTTTCCGGGCGCCGGCGAGAGTCCGCTCAGCCCCGCGCCGACCACCGGGCGCGAGGCGGCCACCTGCTTGAGGATGGAGACGGTCTCGGGAATCGTGAGCCCGCCCGGCTCCGGCATGAAGGAGCGAACCTCGTCGTCCGGGTCGAGCACGTCGCAGTCGAGGGCGACATAGACGGCGTCGACGTGCTCGAGCGCCTGCGCCACTCCGGACTCTCCCGTTCGGAGGCCGCTCGCTGCGATGAACTCCTTCTCGGGCGGGTCGAGGTTGCGGGCGCCGACGAGGACCACGTCGGCGGGATGCACGGTCCCCGAGTCGAGCAGCATCCGCAACGGCATTCCCCACGGGTTCCCGCTCGGCGACGTCTCGGGCGTGTTGAGATCCCCGTGGGCGTCGAACCAGACGACCGCGAGTCGGTCGTGGCGCGTGGCGAGGCCCTCGACCGCTCCGACGTGCGCGCAGCAGCACCCTCCGAGGACGAGCGGGCGCTCGGGAAGGGCGGCCGCGAGCGCGAGGTTCTGCTCGGTGAGCGTCTCCTCGTCGACGACCGCCGACTCCGGATAGGGAAGCGGCAGGAACGCGGCCTCGGCCATGCACTCGCCGCCCTCGCCCCAGGCGCGAGGCACCCGTACGAGCCCGGCGCCCCACGTCCGGCCGCACGCGTGGCACTCGTACTCGCCGTCGAGCGCGACCGCCGTCAGCGTGCGGCAGTCCGGGCAGCGGGCGCGGAGCCGCGACACTCAGTGATCCGCCTGGTGGCGGGGCCGGTTTCCTGACGCGCGAAAAGCGAGCCAGGCTCGTCGGAGTCCCCCTTGGGGCCTCCGACTGACGATGTCGACCCACCCACCCGCCCGCGTATCGAATGAGATACGTGGGCGACTGAGGACGACGCATGGCGAAGCTTTGCAGCCGCTCAGGGAGCCGGTCACCGTCGCCTGGCGGGTCACTCCAAAAGGCTACCTGCGGGAACAAGGCAGTCGAGGATCTCGGGAAGCCCGGCGAGGTCGGGCAGCTCGGCGGCGCGCGGGAGGTCGCTCTCCTCTCCGAGACGGTTGATCCAGACGGCAGCCAGGCCGAGCTCGGCCGCCGGCGCCAGATCGTGGTAGGGGCTCGCCCCCACGTGGACGTGCCGTCCGGAGTCGGCGTCGCTCTCGGCGGAAAAGCGTTCCCAGTGGCCGTGAGCGGGCTTGTAGGAGCGGGCCTCGGCCGCGGTGATCGCGAGGTCGAACGGAACGCCGATCGCGGCCAGCGAGGCGGAGAGGAGATCCGGGTCGGTGTTCGAGAGCACGCCGAGCCGCCAGCCCCGCTCCCGCAGCTCGGCGAGCGCGCCGGGCACGTCGGGAAAGACCGGCCACGACGGAAGCGAGTTCGCGAGCGCGTACTCGTCATCGGGCGAGAGCTCGAGTCCCTCGTGGCCAGTCAGCAGCACGAGCGATTCCTTCAACACCTCCCGATAGGGACGTGATGAACCGAGCTGCACGCGCGGCTCGACCTCGTGGTAGCGCTCGAGCAGGCGGCGGGCGTCAGTGGCGGGCCAGAGGTCGGCGAGCGTCGAGCGAATCCCCTGGTTCCAGTCGACCAGGGTCCCGTAGCAGTCGAAGGTCGCCCACCTCATCGGAAATTCCGCGTCAGCGGAATTTCCGAATCACTAAACAGGCGTTGTGGCCGCCGAAGCCAAAGTTGTTCGAGAGCGCGATGTCCGTCTTCCACTCGCGCGCCTCGTTCGGGATGTAGTCGAGGTCGCACTCCGGATCGGGCACCTCGTAGTTGATCGTCGGCGGCACGACGTCCCGCTGGACGGCCAGCGTGGAGATGATCGCCTCGATCGCCCCGGAGGCGCCCAGCGTGTGCCCGGTCGCCCCCTTCGTGGACGAGATCGGCGTCGTCCGCGCCTTCTCGTCCCCGAGCGCGATCTTGATCACCCGTGTCTCGCTCGCGTCGCCGAGCGGCGTCGAGGTCCCGTGCGCGTTGATGTAGTCGATGTCGCCGGCCGCGACGCCGGCGTCCGTCAGCGCCATCTCCATGGCCCGCGCGGGGTGCCGTCCGGTCGGGTCCGGCTCGGTGATGTGCTGCGCGTCCGAGGAGAGCCCGTAACCCACGAGCTCGGCGTAGACCTTCGCGTCCCGCTTCCTCGCGTGCTCGAGCTCCTCGAGGACGAGGATCGCGCCGGCCTCGCCCATGACGAAGCCGTCCCGTTCGGCGTCGAAGGGCCGGCTCGCCTTCTGGGGGTCCTCGTTCCGCCGGGACAGCGCCCTCATGGCGCCGAAGCCTCCGATCCCGACCTTCGTGATCCCTGCCTCCGTCCCGCCAGCGAGCATCACGTCCGCGCGGCCGAGGCGGATCGAGTCCAGCGCGCCGCCGATCGCCATGTTGGACGCTGCGCACGCCGTGCACTCCGAGCTCAGCGGGCCGCGCGTCCCGAGCTCCATCGAGACCCACGCGGCGCCCATGTTCGGGATGATCGCGGGGATCGAGAACGGGTTGATCCGATCGGGGCCGCGCTCGATCAGCTGGTTGTAGCAGTCCTGGAAGCTCTTGAGGCCGCCGATTCCGGTGGCCACGGAGACGCCTGTCCGCTCCGTCTCGGCCTCGATGTCGATGCCGGAGTCCTCCTCCGCCATGCGCGCGGCGGCGAGGATCATCTGCGCGAAGCGGTCCATCCGGCGTGCTTTGCGGTGCTCGATCCACGTGGTGGGATCGAAGTCCTTCAGCTCGCACGCGAAGTTGACTGCGAACCCGTCCGGGTCGAACGCAGTGATCGGCCCGGCTCCGCCCTTGCCCGCGACGAGGTTCTCCCAGAAGGTCTCGGCGTCGTTTCCGAGGGGCGTGACCGCGCCGATCCCGGTGATCACGACCCGCCTGCGTCCGTTCTGCGAGCTCATGTCACATCCCCAGTCCGCCGTCGACGAGCAGCACCTCGCCCGTCACGAACGAGGCCTCGTCAGAGCAGAGGAAGCGTACCGCACGGGCCACGTCCTCCGGCTCGCCCAGCCGGGCGAGCGGCGTGTTGGCGAGGATCGCCTCCCTCGCCTTCTCGGGCAGCACCTGCGTCAGCTCCGTGTCGATGTAGCCGGGGGCGACGGCGTTCACGCGCACGCCGCGCGACCCCAGCTCCCGCGCCAGCGCCTTCGTCAGGCCGACGATCCCGGCCTTGGAGGAGACGTAGTTCGCCTGGCCCGGGTTTCCGCGCAGGCCGACGACGCTCGTCAGGTTCACGATCGCGCCCGAGCGGCGCCGCAGCATCTTGCGCACGACGGCCCGGCACGTGTTGAAGCTCCCCCGCAGGTTCGTGCCGATGACGAGCTCCCAGTCCTCGTCGCTCATGCGCGCGATGAGGGTGTCCCGCGTGACGCCCGCGTTGTTGACCAGAAGGTCGACGTCGCCGAGCTCTGACTCCACGCGCTCGACCAGGGCCTGAGCCTCAGCGGGATCGGCCACGTTGCCCGGCAAGGCAACCCCTCCGATCTCACCGGCGATCTCCTCGGCTCCCTCCTTGCCCGAGCGGTAGTTGACCGCCACCCGGGCCCCGGCAAGCCCGAGCTCGCGGCAGATTGCGGCGCCGATTCCCTTCGAGCCTCCGGTGACGAGTGCGACCTTGCCCTCGAGTGAGGCGAAGTCAGGCAGCGGAGAGCGTCTCCTGGAGCTTGGCGAGAGACTCCGGATCGCCCACGGAGATCGTGCGGAGTGAGCGGTCGCAGCGGCGCAGGAGTCCCGAGAGCACCTGGCCGGGCCCGATCTCCACGAACATGCCCACCCCGTTGCGCACGAGCCCGCGCACGGCGTGTGTGAAGCGAACGGGTCCCGTGAGCTGGTCGACGAGGAGCGCCGCCAGCCGCTGGGCGTCCTCGAGGCGCGCGGTCACGGTGGACATGAAGGGCGGCGAGGGATCGTGCCACGAGGCCCGCGCCAGCGCCGGCTCCAGGCGCTCCGCCGCCCGCGCCACCAGAGGGCTGTGGAAGGCGCCGCTCACCCGTAGCTTGACCGTCTTCCGCGCTCCCCGAGCAGCCGCCTCATCGATCAGGCGGTCGACGGCCGAGTTCTCCCCCGAGATGACGACCTGGCCGGGACAGTTGTAGTTCGCCGGCCAGACGCCGTCGATGCCCGAGCAGAGCTCCTCGACCACGCCGTCCTCGAGACCGAGCACGGCGGCCATGGCGCCCGGCTTCTCGCGAGCGGCCTCCGCCATCGCCTCGCCGCGCTCGCGGACGAGCGCGACCGCGTCGTACGTCGAGAGCGCGCGGGCGGCGACGAGCGCCGAGTACTCGCCGACCGAGTGTCCGATGACGAAGTCCGGTCGGGCTCCCACCGTCTCCACAGCCCGGAGACAGGCGATCGAGGTGGAGACGAGTGCAGGCTGCTGCAGCTCGGTGCGGGTCAGATCCTCGAGCGAACCTTCGAAGCAGAGCCGGGCGACGTCGAAGCCCACGGCCTCCGAAGCCTCGTCGTAGACGGCCCGTGCCTCCGCGAAGCGCTCGGCGATCGCCCGTCCCATGCCGACGTCCTGCGACCCCTGGCCTGGAAAGCAGAACGCGATCTTCATAGCGCCTATGCCCTCCCGTTCGTCCACGTCATGTAAGCCGAGCCCCAGGTGAGGCCGGCACCGACCGCGCTCATGAGCACGCGTGTGCCGTCCTTCAGGAGCCCTTGGTCCCGTGCCTCGGCGAGACAGAGGGGGATCGACGCCGAGGAGGTGTTCCCGTAGCGGTCGATGTTCATGAACACCCGCTCCGAGGCCAGGCCGAGGTTCTTGACCGCGTGGTCGATGATCCGCTTGTTCGCCTGGTGCGGGACGTAGAGGTCGACGTCCTCGACGCCCGCGTCGCACTCGGCCAGAAGCTCCTCCGCGGACGTGACCATCACGCGGGTGGCGAAGCGGAAGACCTCCTGCCCGCGCATCTTGATGAACTGGAGCTCCTGCTCGAGGGCTTCGGAGGTGACCGGCGTGCGCGAGCCGCCGGCTGGGATGCAGAGGTCGGGGCCTCCGGAGCCGTCCGCGCCGAGCTCGAAGCCGAGGATGCCGCCCTCGGAGACCGGCTCCACGACGGCCGCGCCCGCCCCGTCGCCGAAGAGGATGCACGTCGAGCGGTCCTGCCAGTTCGTGATCTTCGAGAGCGTCTCCGACCCGACGACGAGCGCCCGCTTGGAGAGGCCCGTAGCAAGCGCGCCGTACACCTGCGAGAGCGCGTAGACGAAGCCGGTGCAGCCCGCGAGGAGGTCGTAGGCGGCCGCCTGCTTCGCGCCCAGCTCGTCGGCGACGATGGCCGCGGTCGCGGGGAAGAGCATGTCCGGCGTCGCCGTGGCCACGACGATCAGGTCGAGATCTTCCGCAGCTACGCCGGCCTCCTCCAGCGCCTCCCGCGCAGCCGGAAGAGCGAGATCGCTTGCGGCCTGGGCGGGCTCGGCGATGTGCCGCTCCCGGATTCCGGTTCGCGTCTCGATCCACTCGTCGGAGGTGTCCACCATGCGCTCGAGGTCGGCGTTCGTGAGCACTCGCTCGGGCGTGTACGCGCCGATGCCCGTGATGCCGACGGCGATGCCGTTCCCTGAGACGTTGGCGATCACGCGCCGGCGTTGTCCGCGACCGCGAAAGTCAGAGTCCCGCGCACGGCCAGCTCGCCGCCCACTGTCGCCGTCGCCTTCCCGCGGCCGATCGGGCCGCGGAGGCGCTCGAGCTCGCACGTGAGCTCGAGCTCGTCGCCCGGCTCGACGATGCGCTTGAAGCGGACGTCGTCGATGCCGGCGAAGAGGGCGAGCTTGCCGCGATTCGCCTCGTCGGACAAAACGGCGACGGCGCCCGTCTGCGCCATCGCCTCGACCATGAGGACGCCGGGCATGATCGGCCGGCCGGGGAAATGGCCCGCGAGGTACCACTCGTCGTCCCGCACACGTTTGCGCGCGACGACCCGCACGCCGGGCTCGAGCTCGGTCACCTCGTCGAGAAGGAGGAATGGGTCGCGGTGCGGGAGGATTTCTTCGATCTCCCGCCGTCCGAGCGGAGGCGCGAGGGTCACGCCCTCGTGGTCTCCTCGAGGGCCACGCGCAGCCGGGCGCGCGCTCGATGCACGTAGCACTTGGCCGTCCCGACCGGCATGCGGGCGATGCGCGAGATCTCCTCGTACGTGAAGCCGAAGACGTCGCGGAGCACGACGGCCGCGCGCTGGTTTGCGGACAGGCGCGCGAGCGCGTCGGCGACCTCGCGCCGCACGTCCGTCAGGGCGACCACGCGGGAGGGGTCGCTCTCCTCTCCCGCCGGCTCGTCCTCGAGGACGAGAGGCTCGGTCTGGCGCACCCGCTGGCGCGCGATGCGGTCGCGGCAGGTGTTGACGACGAGTCGGTGGAGCCAGGTGGCGAACTGGGCCTCGCCGCGAAACTGGCGCAGGCGCGTACAGAGCTTGACCAGCGACTCCTGGGCTGCGTCCCGCGCCTCCTCGAGATCCCCGATGAGCTGCGAGGCGATCCGCTGGACGCGCGGGGCGTAGCGCTCGACAAGCGTGTCGAGCGCGCGACCGTCGCCGTTCCGCGCCTTCGTGACCAGGTCTACGTCGCTCAGCTTCCTGTACGCCTGCGGGAGCCGGGAGAGGGACTCCTGCTCGGTCTGACGGGCGGGCGCGGCGGCGGGTTGCACGGCGGCGTTAGTCTAGCCGCGCGCCGGTGCCCGACTCCCTCGCTCCCGAAGCCGTCGAGCCCCTCCTGGGCGGCCGCTTCGGCCGTCCCTACCTCTACGAGGAGCGCTGCGAGTCGACGCAACGGCTGCTCGACCCCGATCTTCCCGAGGGCGCGGTGGCCGTCTGCGACGTTCAGACGGGTGGCCGCGGACGCCTCGGACGCGGCTGGGAGGCGCCTCCCGGGACGGCCGTGCTCTGCTCGAGCCTGCTCCGTCCCCCGCCCGAGCGAAGGATCCCCGAGCTCTCGCTCGTCGGCGGTCTCGCGGCCGCGGAGGCTGTCGAGCGAGCCACCGGCCTCGCCGCCCAGATCAAGTGGCCGAACGACGTCATGCTCAACCGGCGCAAGGTCGGAGGAGTCCTCGCCGAGACGGTCGAAGGCGCCGTCGTGCTCGGCATCGGACTGAACGTGAACCAGACCCGCGACGAGCTCCCCTCGGACTCGACGACGGCTCCCGGATCGCTCCGAAGCGTCGACGGCGTCATGCGCGACCGCGCCCCCCTCCTCGCCGACCTCCTGAGCGCGCTCGAGCGCCACTACGACCGCTGGCGCGAGGTCGGCCTCGACGGCCTCTACGAGGGTCTCGGGGCGCGCGACTTCCTGAGGGGCCGCAGAATCTTCGTCGACGGACGAACGGGGACAGGGATCGCCATCGACCGGAGCGGCAGGCTCGAGGTCGAGATCGGCGGCGAGAGACGCCTGATCGAGAGCGGCGAGGTCGGCTTCGAGCGCTAGACCCTTGGCCGCTACCGCCGTACGCGGATTTCAGTCGTCCGGCGTCGATTGCCGGCCGCATCCCAGGCGACGACCCGGACGACACCCGCACGGACCCGCCGCCAGACTTTCGACTTTCCAGCGGGCCGCTGCCCCACGTCCACGGATGAGCCGTCGTACCAGGCGTGCCTCCCGTACCAGATGCGAAGGCGTGCGGGCTCGCTGAGCGCAAGGCGCAGGCGCGTGGCGCCGCGGACGAGGCGGGCCGAAACGATCCCTACCTGCGGCCGCCTCGTGTCGAGCTTGACCCTGCGGCCGAGCGTTCGCGTGCCGAGGGAGGTCGTGGCCTCGACGCGAACCTTGTAGCGCCCGTCGGCGGCGACCTTCGAGCGTATGCGGCCGTTCCAGGAGCCGACATGTCTCCCCGTGCCGAGCTTGCCGGAGGCAAGCGTGGCTACGGCCTTGCCGTCCCGCAGCACGCGTACGCGGACGTCTGCGGTCCGCGTCAAGTCGAAGCCGAAGTGGACGTTCTCGCCCCGGCGGTCGCCGTTCGGCGAGAACGCCTCCCGGGAGAGGCTCAGGGAGCCGACAACTCGGTCGACGACCACCGTCCGAGTGGCACTCACCTCTTCCCGGTCGGTCGTCGCAGCGACTCGCACCTGGTACCTCCGATCGGGGACGAGCGCGCCGGAGCCGTCCCTCCCGTTCCACCTGACGGCAACCGCCCCCGCCGGCTTCTCCGTGCCCGGCAGAAGGGTGCGGACGACCGATCCCGAGGCCAGCACGGTCACCTGAACGTTCGCCCGCACAGAGAGCGAGAACGAAATGCGAGTACGCTCGGAGACGCCGTCCCCGTTCGGCGTGATCGCCGCGTTTGAGAGGCGAAGCCCCCTGATCGCAAGCGGCGGGGGTGCAGGAACGACGCCGCTCGCGGAGCGAACCTCCGCACCGGAACTGATCACGTACGTGTAGCGGTCGAACGGCACTGACGACGCGTTCCACGTCCAGTCGACCGCTCTGCCCGTTCCCCTCCCTTCGGCGACAAGCTCCCCGTTTCCATCCTTCACGGTCACGGCCCACCCCCGCGAGTGCGAGAGGCGCGCGGTGAAGCGAACGGACCCACCGACCGCTCCGCTCACCTCGGGCTCGTAGAGCTTCGGGAGCCCGATCGTCGACACTGCTCGCGCGATCGCGCCGAGATCGCCGTAGAGGTTGGTGCCCGGGCACGTCGTGTACCCGGTGTCTCGGTGGCCGGAGACCGCGCGCAGGCGAATCTTCGTGCCGGCCTTGAAGCGGTCGTTGCCGAAGGAGACGGCGTCGACGACGGAGAGGGGATCGACGTGGGCGACGTCGAGCCGCCAGGCGAGAAGCCGCTGGACGGCCGAGCGGGCCGCGCTCGAGATCCGAGTCGACCCGTATGTGCCGAGCACGGCGACACCGACGCTGCCCGTGTTGAATCCCTGCGCGTGCGCGCCGATGACGTTGCGCGCGATCCCGCCTCCGCGGCCCTCGTAGATGCGGCCGTACTTGTCGACGAGGAAGTTGTAGCCGATGTCGTTCCAGCCGTTCCCCTGCACGTGGTAGCGCTGGATGCCGCGGACGATCCCGGCCGCCTGAGCCCGCGTGTAGCTGTTCGTCCCCGCGGTGTGGTGGACGACGGACAGGCGCACCTGGTCCGCATACGCGGGCGTCCCTCGCACGATCGACTCGTTCGCCCCCCACTGGGGCCGGCGCACGATCGCCGGCTCGGCCGCCCGGGCGGCGAACGCAAGCGGCGCCTCGGTCGCCGGGACCCGCAGGAAGAACGCGCGCAGGCGGGAGACTCGGCCCGAGAGCCGGTACTGGATGAACCGGGAGGGGCCCGTCCAGTAGGGGTTGCCCAGCTTCCAGCCGGTCTCGCGATCGCCCTCCGGACTCGCCCGGTCGGGCTGGTCCTCGTCCTCCGGGCGAGCGTGACGCCACGCGCTCCAGGCACCTTGCTCGCGCGCCGTCCGGAACCACACCTCGCCGGGCCCGCGCCAGTGGAGCCCGACCATGTCGAAGGTCACCGGCGCCGGCCGAGCCGAGAGCGAGCGCAGAGCTCCGTCGACCTGCCCGACCGGAACGTCCCGCGAGACCATGCCGACGTCCGCAGCGAGGCCGCTCCCCGGCACGAGAGCGGCAAGAAGGGACGCAAAGAGGAGGCTGCGGCGGAAGCTCATGGAAGAAGGCCCTTCGCGGCGGGCCGGGCGACTCCTGGCAAGGATCGGACAGTCGCGGCGCAGGCTCAAGAGCTCGCGAGCAACCCTGATAGAATCCTTACATTGGAAGTGCCGTCTGTGCGGGGATTCTTCGTGCTCGCGGCGATCGCTCTCGCCGCCCTCCTTCTACCCGCCACCGCGGCGGGGCAGGAACGGCCGCGCGTGCTCGCCGCCGAGTTCGACAACGACATCAACCCCGTCACGCAGGACTACCTGGTCGGCGCGATGGAGCGCGGCGAGGAAGAGGGCTACGACGCCGTCGTCATCCTCCTGGAGACCCCGGGAGGGCTCGACTCGTCCATGCGCGAGATCATCCAGGCGGAGCTCGCGTCGGAGGTTCCCGTCGTCGTGTACGTGTATCCGCCCGGCGCCCGGGCCGCCTCCGCGGGTGTCTTCCTCACCATGGCCGCCGACGTGGCCGCCATGGCCCCGCAGACGAACATCGGCTCCTCCACGCCCGTCGCCGCCGGCGGCGGGGAGATCCCCGAGGACCTGCGCCGGAAGGTGGTCAACGACGCGGCGGCCTACATCCGCGAGCTCGCGGAGGAGCATGGCCGGAACGGCGACTGGGCCGAGAGGGCGGTACGCCGAGCGGCCAACATCGGCGCGCAGGAGGCGCTCGAGATCAACGTCGTCGACGTCGTCGCTCCCGATCTCCCCACGCTCCTGGAGGAGATCGACGGCATGACCACCGAGCCGAAGGGTCTCGTTTTGAACACAGCAGGAGCTGACGTCGACAGGATCCAGATGTCCCTCTGGAAGCGGATCCTGGACACGATCGTCGACCCGAACATCATCGTCCTCCTCATGTCCCTGGGCGTCCTCGGCATCACCGTCGAGCTCTTCAACCCGGGCCTCATCTTCCCTGGCACTGTCGGCGCGATCTCGCTTATCGTCGGCCTCTTCGGGCTCCAGGTTCTGCCGGTGAGCTGGGCCGGCGTGCTCCTGCTCTTGCTCGCCGCCATCTTCTTCGCGGCCGAGGCCTTCGTGACGAGCCACGGGGCGCTCGCCCTGGCCGGCGCAGCCAGCTTCGTCGTGGGCGCGCTCATCCTCTTCGACCCTGCCGGGCCCGAGTACCAGGTTTCGCTGTCCGTGGCGCTCGCGGTCGGCGGCACGATGGCGCTCCTCTCGCTCTTCGTCGTCGGGAAGATCGTGCAGGCGCGGCGGCGGCCGGCGCTCACCGGGCAGGACGAGCTCGTCGGCGAGCACGGCGTCGTCCGGAGCGCGCTCCAGCCGAGCGGGCTCGTCTTCGTCCACGGCGAGACCTGGCAGGCGCACTCGGAGGACGGCCAGCCGATCCCGGCCGGGGCAGCCGTCCGCGTCGGCGGGATCGAGGACGGGCTCGTGCTCGAGGTCTCGCGCGCCGACGAGCCCGCCGCCGTAGGATAGATCCACCGCCCGCCCCGAAAGGAGACCGGTGAACGCCGCCCTCATCGCCATTGCCGCCATCGTCGTCCTGCTCGTCCTGCTCCTCTCGGCGGCCGTCCGAGTGGCGCGGGAGTACGAACGCGGCGTGATCTTCCGGCTGGGCCGGCTCCACTCGCCGCCCAAGGGACCGGGCATCTTCCTCCTCATCCCCATCATCGACAAGATGGTGCGGACCGACCTCCGCACGGTCACGCTCAACATCCCGCCGCAGGAAGTCATCACCAAGGACAACGTCCCGGTGCGGGTGAACGCGGTCGCCTACTTCCGGATCATCGACCCCGAGCGGGCAATCGTGCAAGTGGAGAACTTCATGGTCGCCACCTCGCAGATCTCGCAGACGACCCTGCGGAGCGTGCTCGGCCAGCACGTCCTCGACGAGCTTCTCGCCGAACGGGACAAGATCAACGCGATCCTCCAGGAGATCATCGACGAAGCGACCTCTCCGTGGGGCATCAAGGTCTCGATCGTCGAGGTGAAGGACGTCGAGATCCCGAGCGGCATGCAACGCGCGATGGCGCGTCAGGCCGAGGCAGAGCGCGAGCGGCGCGCGAAGGTGATCGCCGCCGAGGGCGAGTTCCAGGCCTCGGAGAGGCTCAAGGACGCAGCCAACGTCATGAGCGAGAACCCGATCACCCTTCAGCTCCGCTTCCTCCAGACGATGCTCGAGATGAGCTCGGAGCGAAGCTCGACGCTCATCCTGCCGTTCCCGATCGAGCTCTTCACCCCGCTCCTGGGCAAGAACGACCAGTCTCGCTGAACGAAGGATCGCCGCCCGAGCTTCGTCACGACCCGCTCTCGGGCCGCTGGGTCGTGGTCGCCCCCGCGCGGGCGCAACGTCCCGGGGCGCCCCAGCCCCACGAGGGGCGGGAGCAAGACGACGCCGCCGGCTGTCCCTTCTGCGAGGGCCGGGAGGCTGCCACCCCGCCCGAGACGTTCGCGCTCGGCCGCGCCGGTCGGGCGGCGGACACGCCCGGCTGGTGGGTGCGAGTCGTGCCGAACAAGTTCCCAGCGTTCGGGCCCTGGTCGCGCGGCGGCGACCGGGCCGAGGGCTTCTTCGCCCGCCGCGCAGCCGTCGGTCGCCAGGAGGTCGTGGTCCACTCGCCGCGGCACGTGCGCTCGCTCGCCGAGCTGACCGGCCGCGAGCTCGAGCACGTTGCCGGGGCGTGGCAGGCACGGGCCGCGGAAGCGAGGGGCGAGGGCTTCCCCTACGTGCAGGCGATCGTGAACGAGGGCCGGGCCGCCGGCGCCAGCCTGGCTCACAGCCACTCGCAGCTCGTCTGGCTCGAGGAGGAGCCGCCCCTCGTCGCCCAGGAGCGGCGGGCCCAGGAGCGCGCAGACGGCTGCCTCCTCTGCCAGCTTCTGGCGGAGGAGCTCGCACAGCGAATCCGCGTCGTCGGGGAGCGCGACGGGCTCGTCCTCCTCTGCCCGTTCGCCGGGCGGCAGCCCTACGAGATGATGGTCGCCCCGGTCGAGTGCAACTCGGATCCGTGGGAAGGCGAGACTCTCGCCGGCGCGCTCACGCTCCTTGCCGAGGGGATCCGCCGCCTCCGAGCCGCCGAGCCAGACGCGCCGGTCAACGTCTGGCTCCACGCCGGCGGCCACTGGCACGTCGAGGTGGTCCCCCGTTTCACCGTCCTCGCCGGCCTCGAGCTCGGCTCCGGGTACTACGTGAACACGCTCGCGCCAGAGTCGGCGGCGGGCGTCCTCCGCGAAGCCTGAGGCGTCCTACCGCAGGCCGCGCTCGGCTTTGAACCGGCGCGCGGCCTCGATCGCAGCCGAGAGGTTGAGCCCCTTGTCCTTGCCCTGCTTGATGAGCATGACCGTCTCGACCGCATCCATGTCGTAGATGCGCTGCTTGCGGCCCTTGGTGGGGATCTGGGCCTTGTTCGTCCAGTAATCGAGCTGCATCTTGGAGATGCCGGCGACCTGGCACACCTGCCCGAGGTAGAGCTCGATCTTGCCGATGTGCTCCGACATGTCGATCGGATCGAGCAGATCGACGTGACGAACAGAACTCATACGCGCACCCTCTTCGCCGCGGCCCCTCGTGCCCGCCCAACGCTAGCACGATCGTCGCGCGATTTGTGCGCGAATCTTCTGAAACCGACCGAAAGCTGGTGTCGCTCTGGGACCCTAGGTGACGGCAGGCGCCGTCTCGGCCTCGAGCACCTCGTCGCTCTCCTGCTCCATCACGGGCGCGAGCGTGGACACCTGCTCCCCCTCGCGCAAGCGCATCACGATGACTCCCTGGGTCGCCCGGCCGCTCTGCTTGATGCCCTCCGCCGCCGTCCGGATGACGGTCCCGCCGGTCGAGATGAGCATCACCTGGTGACCTTCGCGGACCACGAGGGCCCCGGCGAGCTGCCCGCGCGCCTCCGTGAGCTGCACCGTCTTCACGCCGAGGCCGCCACGGCCCTTCCGCGGATATTGATCGATCCGCGTCCGCTTCCCGAAGCCGTTCTCGGTCACGACCAGGAGATCGGCCTGGTTCCGGGCGAGGCTCGCGGCGATGACCTCGTCGCCGGAGCGCAGGCCCATGCCTCGCACCCCCCCGGTCGCGCGGCCCATCGGCCGGGCCTCGCGCTCGTGGAACCGAATCGCCTGGCCCTTGCGGGAGACCATGAGGAGATCGTCGTCGCCGTTCGAGTGGAGCACCGCGACGAGCTCGTCGTCCTCCCGGAGCTTGATCGCGATGATCCCGTCGGCCTTGAGAGGCGTGTTGTACTCGGCGAAGGGCGTCTTCTTCACCACGCCCTTCTTCGTCGCCAGGACGAGGTACTCGGCCTCCTTGAACTCCCGCGTCGCGACCAGCGTCCGCACCGACTCGGTCTGCGCCAGCGGCAGCAGGTTCACGAGCGCACGCCCCTTCGACTGGCGGCTGCCGAGCGGCAGCTCGTGCACCTTGAGGCGATAGACCTTCCCGACCGAGGTGAAGAAGAGCAGGTAGTCGTGCGTGGAGGCGACGACCAGGTGCTCGATGTAGTCGTCCTCCTTGAGCTCCATGCCCATGACGCCGATGCCCCCGCGCCGCTGCTCGCGGTACGTGTCGACCGGGAGACGCTTCACGTAGCCCGAGCGGGTGACCGCGATGACCATGTCCTCCTCGGCGATCAGGTCTTCGAGCTCGAGCTCCTCCTCGGCGGCGACGATCTCCGTTCGCCGCTCGTCCGTGCGAGCGTAGATCTCCTTGATCTCCAGGAGCTCGTCCCGGATGACGCCGTCGATCTTCGCCTCGTCGGAGAGGATCGAGCGCAGCTCGGCGATGCGCTCCTGGAGATCGGCGTACTCGTCCTCGATGCGCTTGCGCTCGAGGCCGGTGAGGCGCTGGAGGCGGAGGTCGAGGATCGCCTGCGCCTGAATCTCCGTCAGGCTGAAGTGCTCGATCAGGCCGGCGCGCGCTTCGTCCGGGTCGGCCGAGCCTCTGATCAGGGCGATGATCGCGTCAAGGTTCTCGAGCGCGACCAGGTAGCCCTCGAGGACGTGCGCGCGCTCCTCCGCCTTGCGCAGCTCGTACTTCGACCTGCGGGTGACCACCTGGCGCTGGAAGTCGAGGTAGTAGCGGACGAGCTCGAGCAGAGAGAGCGTCCGCGGCACGCCTTCGACGAGCGCGACGGCGTTGTAGCCGAAGGTCGTCTGGAGCGGCGTGTGCTTGTAGAGCTTGTTCAGGACGACCTGGGGAATCGCCTCCCGCTTGAGGTGGATCTCGATCCGCATCCCCGTTCGGTCCGAGAGGTCGCGGAGGTCGGCGATCTCGGGCAGCACCTTGTCGTTGACCAGGTCGGCGATCTTCCTGATGACGCCCGCGTCGCCGCCCTTCTTGACGCCGTACGGGAGCTCGTTGACCACGACCGCCGTTCGTCCGCCGCGCAGCTCCTCGATGTGTGCGCGAGCGCGCATGACGACGCGGCCGCGGCCGGAGCGGTACGCGTCCTTGATGCCGCTGCGGCCGACGATAATCCCGCTCGTCGGGAAGTCCGGCCCCTTGATGTGGCGACTGAGCCGCTCCACGTCGATCTCGGGGTCGTCGATCATCGCCACGACGCCGTCGATCACCTCGGAGAGGTTGTGCGGCGGGATGTTCGTCGCCATTCCGACCGCGATCCCGGAGGAGCCGTTGACGAGCAGGCTCGGGAAGCGGGCCGGCAAGACCCCGGGCTCGCGCCGCGACTCGTCGTAGTTGGGGCCGAAGTCGACGGTGTCCGCGTCGATGTCCCGGAGCATCTCGGTGGCGAGCCGCGTGAGCCGGCACTCGGTGTAGCGCATCGCGGCTGCCGGATAGTCGTCGATGTTGCCGAAGTTGCCCTGGCCGTCGACGAGCGGATACCGCAGCGAGAAGGGCTGCGCCATCCGAACGAGCGTGTCGTAGATGGCCGTGTCTCCGTGCGGGTGATACGACCCCATCACGTCGCCGACGATGCGTGCGCACTTCTTGTACGGCCGGTTCGGCTGCATGCCCGCCTCGTGCATGCCGAAGAGCACGCGCCGATGCACCGGCTTGAGCCCGTCGCGGACGTCCGGAAGCGCGCGGGCGACGATCACGCTCATGGCGTAGTCGAGGAAGCTCGAGCGCATCTCCTGCTCGAGCTCGCGTGTCTCGATGCGGCCCGGACCGAGCGGCTCGACGCTAGACATCTAAGAAGCGCACGTCCTTCGCGTTCTGCTCGATGAACGCCCGGCGCGGCTCCACCTGGTCACCCATCAGCATGGAGAAGATGCGGTCGGCGTTGGAGGCGTCCTCCACCTCAACGCGGACGAGCATCCGCCGCGCCGGGTCCATGGTCGTCTCCCAGAGCTCCTCGGGGTTCATCTCGCCGAGACCCTTGAAGCGGCTGACCTGGATCCCCTCCTTGGCGAGCTCGATCGCCGTGCGTCGCAGCTCCTCGAACGTCTCGGCGCGCCGCTCCTTCTTGCCAGACGAAATCCTGAAGGGCGGGAGGCCGACAACGTCGGTGACCTTCGCATACGCGCGCTGGAGGCTCACGAAGGCGGGCGACTCGAAGAGGCCCTGCGCGACGTCGACGTGATGGGCCGCGCTCGTGGCGCGCTCGATCACCTTGATCCGCACCGTGTCTGCCTTGGTCGGCGGGACGCTCTCAAGCTCGTAGCCGTTCTTGGAGAGCTCTGGAAGGGCCTCCAGCGCGTCGCCCGGCGCTCCGATCGAGGGGAGCTCGATGAAGCGGTGCTTGACGACGAAACCGGCGGCGGCGGGAAACTCGGCGTTCAGCTTCGCCGACCAGCCGTCGAACTCGTTCAGGGCCTTCGTGAAACGGCCCCAGCGGGCCTCCGTGAGCTTGTACTCCTCACCGCCCCGGTCGACGACCTCCATGTCCTTGATCCGCTCGCGAACCAGAAGGTCTTCGAACAGCGACTCCTTCTCGACGTACAGCTCCTGGTTCCCCACCCGCACCCGGTAGAGCGGTGGTACCGCGATGTAGACGTGCCCTCCCTCGACGAGCTCCTCCAT
>JBOHAD010000017.1:0-39414 GCA_050697555.1 Gaiellaceae bacterium
CGAGCGCACGTATGTAAACCGCTACGTGCGGCTCCGCTATCGCGGACAGGTGCACGAAGTCGAGACGCCGGTCCCTGCCGGCCCGATCGAAGAGGACGCTGTCGGAGAGATCCTGCGCTCCTTCGAGCAGCTCTACGAGATGAAGTACGGTCACGGCACGACGTACGCCCATGCGGGGCTCCAGGCGATCACGTTCAGCGTGCACGCGTTCGGGCGTCTCTATCCGCCCAAGCTCGCCACGTACGCCGCGAATGGACGCAGTCCCGAGGGCGCGCGGAAGCCTGACCGTCCCGTGTACTTTCGCGGCGAAGGCTTCGTTCAGACCCAGATCTACGACGCGGACCGGCTCGGTCCCGGACAGCGGCTCCTCGGGCCCGCGATCGTCGAGGCGATCGACACCACGCTCGTCGTACACCCGGGACAGGAAGCCGAGGTCGACCCCTACCTCAATCTCGTCATCTCGACCTCGGGTTAGTCGGCTTGGAGCGGTAAGAACGTGCCCTTCACCGTAGCCGTCCTCGGCGCCGGCGCGGGCGGTGCAGCAACCGCCGCGGACCTCGCGGCGAGGGATTACCGGGTCCGTCTTTGGACGCGTTCGGAGCAGACGATCGCTCCGTACCGCGCCGCAAACAGCGTCGCCTTCCGGGGCGTCCTCGGCGACGGCGAGGTCGGTGTGGCCTGCGCGACGACCGATCTCGGTCACGCACTGGAGGGCGCCGACGTGGCCGTGGTGAGCATGCCCTCGACCGGTCACGAGCACGTGGCCCGGGCACTTGCGGCCGCAGCACCGCCTCCTCTCGTGCTCAACCCGGGGCAGACCGGGAGCGCGCTCCGCTTTCGCGCGATCTTCGCGGAGGAGCACGCAGCGCTGCCGCCTCTTGCCGAGCTTTCGACGCTCGCCTACGTGGCTCGCCTCCACACTCCTGGCTGCGTCACCGTCTCTGGCGTCGCCAGATGCGTGAGGGCAGCCTGTCTTCCCAACGGCGAGGAGGCGCTGGACGTGGCTCGTGAGCTCTTCCCGGCTGCCGATCCCGTCTCCGACGTGCTCGCGACGGCGCTGGCGAACGTCAACCTCGTCCTCCATCCGCCTGGCGCGATCCTGGGGGCGTCCTGGGTCGAGGCGACGGGAGGCGCTTTCCGCTTCTACGTCGACGGGACGACCGCGGGAGTGGCGCGCGTCATGGCGGCGCTCGACGAGGAGCGGCTGGCCGCCGCGCGCGCGTTCGGGCACGAGCTTCCGCCGCTCGCTGACGAGATGGCCTCCATCGGCACAGCGGACGTCGGGGCAGCCGCCCGCGGCGACCTGCGGGGGGCGATCGTGAACGGAGAAGCCAACCGCGAGATCCGAGCGCCGGACTCGCTCGAGCACCGCTACTACCGCGAGGACTTCGGCTTCGGAGTCGTTCCCTTTCTGGCACTGGCGGACGCGGGCGGGGTCACGGCGCCTGTCGCGGAAGCACTCCTTCGCATCGCGTCGACACTCCTCGGCGTCGATCTCGGCGAGGCGGGTCTGAACGCGGAACGCCTCGGCATCGCCGGGCTCGACCGTGAGGCGCTGCGCATGTCGGTCCAGCGCGCGGAGGCCTCCCGATGAGGTGGGAAGATCTGACCCTCGCGGTTGTTGGGGGAGACGAGCGCGAGCAGGAGATCGCCCGTCAGGCTGCCGCCGTAGGCGCTCGCGTTCGAGCGTTCGGCTTTCCCTGGCCAGCAGACGGCATCGACGGCGTCATGCTGGCTGCCAGCGCGGCCGAGGCCCTGAGGGGCGCCCACTACGCGCTCTTCCCGGTTCCGGGAATAGGCACGGACGGCAGCCTCTTCTCACCCGCCGTGTCCGAGCCGATCGTTCCGGACAAGTCGCTCCTCGCCGAGCTCCATCCGGGCGCCCACATCCTGCTCGGAGTGGCCGACGCGGCGCTCCGGGCCGCGGCGGGGGCGACCGGGGTGACGCTTCACGAGTACGAAGGCGACGAGGAGCTGATGCTGATGCGCGCCCCGGCGATCGTCGAGGGCGCGATCGCACTTGCCATCCGGCACATGCCCGTCACCCTCCACGCGTCGCAGGTAGCCGTTCTCGGCTTCGGAAACATCGGCTCGCACCTCGCCCGTTCGCTCCTCGGCCTCGGCGCCGACGTCCACGTCGCCGCTCGCAACCCGGTGCAGCGAGCGGATGCCTATGCCTCGGGTGCCCGACCATTGCCGTTGGAGCGACTACCCGAGGTCGCTCCCATGGTCAGCGCTCTCTTCTCGACCATCCCTGCGCAAGTCGTCGGACGCGACACTTTGACGAGGCTTCCCAAGGGCGCGCTCGTCATGGACCTCGCAGCGCCGCCCGGCAGCGTCGACCTCACGCTCGCACGAGAGCTCGGACTGGAAAGTGTGTGGGCGCGCGGCCTCGGTCGGCGCGCCCCGATCACCGTAGCGCGCAGTCAATGGGACGGGATCAAGAAGCGCATCGAATCCCTCGAGGAAGCAGCGTCGGGACGTTAGTGCTGAGGCAGCTCGTAAGCCGAGCAAGGGGCCTCATTCGCTGGACGGCGGGATGCCAGCGGTGCGGCGTGCACGACGTGACTGTCGAGCGGTGGATTGTCGCGTCGCCGGTCTCCACTGGGCAGGACTCCTGCGAGGCGCTCTGCCAGGAATGCGTCGAGCGGGCTTGGGCGCACGGACAGCGAGTGGAGCGTCCGCCCCTATCCATCGTTCCGTACGCCTAGGAGACGTTCCTCGCTGAAGCGGCGCCGCCCCCAGGACGCCGCTGCACCGCCGCGAGGTCACGGACGGGGCGAAGCGGGAAGCGCTTCACGCCTCCGCGCGCCTGCCATGCCAAGCATCCCCGACCCGAGCGCAACCCCGGCCAGAATGAGCACCAGGCCGAGGACGGCGTTGAGCGTGACGCGCTCGTCGAGGAGCGCTACCCCGTAGAAGAGTGCAATCGGCGGCAGTAAGTAGGTCACGAGCGAGGTGCGTGACGACCCATACGTGTTGATGAGGCGATAAAGGATCAGGTAGGCGAAAGCCGTTCCGAAGACCCCCAGCGCGGCGACTGAGCCGAGCGCCTTCCAGCCGGGGACGCTCTCCGGAAGCTGCAATACGGCAAAAGGCAGAAGGATCAGCGCGCCCGAGATCGCCGTGCCGGCGGAGATGACGCTCGCGCAGTAGCGATCCCTTTATTGCTCCGCGTCCGCGGCGTACGAGCCGAAAACACGAAGCTGCTGCGCGTGGGTTGCGACCTCCGCAAGGGCTTCGTGGACGATTGCGTCCAGCGGGTGGCCGTCGAGCACGGCGTCGAAGCGGTAGCGCCACGGGGAGTGGGGGATCGGCCGGGAGACGAGCTGGACGAGGTCGATCCCATGCTGGGCGAACGGCTCGATCGCCCGGTGGAGCGCGCCCGGCTGGTGATCCGTGACGAACGAGAAGGCCGTGCGCCGGCACTCGCCGGCACGGTCGAGCCGCACGTGCGTCGCGACCGAGACGAACCGCGTGTAAGCCTCGGGATGGTCACCGACATCACCCGCGATAACCGTGAGCCCGTGCAGCTTCGCTGCTCGCTCGCTCGCGATGGCAGCCTCCGCGGGGTGGCCGCGCTCGGCCACCTGCGCCGCGGCGTCAGTCGTTGTCGCCGCCGCGATCGCAGTCGCCCACGGCATCGCGGCCAGGAGGCGCCGGCACTGGTCGAGGGCGGCTGGATGGGAGCGGACGACACGGATCTCCTCGAGCGGGACTTGCGTGGGGCCGACGAGCCAGTGGCGGATGGGGAGCACGGCCTCGGCGGTGATCGCGAGCGGTGAGTCGTAGAGGAGGTCGTGCGTTTCCGCCACCGGCCCCGAAAGCGAGCTTTCGATCGGGAGGACGCCGAACTCCACCGTCCCTGCGGCCGCCGCCTCGGCGACCGCGGAGAAGCTTGGAAGAGGGAGAAGATCTGCCCCCGCCGGGAAGAGCCGGTCGCAGGCGGCTGCGCTGTGGGCGCCGTCGCGGCCGGGGTAAGCGACACTCGGTTGGTTCGGCACAGGCACCTCTCGACTGCGTAGGTAGTGGACCTCCCGCTTCTCGAGTCGAGCTAGTCGGCGGAGGCGGGAAAGGGGATGCCGGCTAGCGCACGAAGACGCGGGCAAAGACAAAGCCGGAGAAGCGAATGGATGCCTCGGCTGCACGCGTCACGGAGACGACAGCGTACGACCGGGAGCCTTCGGCGTCAACGAGCGAGCACCGGGCGGGCCCAGACGAAGCACTTGCGCGGCCGTTCAGGAAGAGCTCAAGCACCGAAGCGCAGTCTGGCCTCGGCGAGGGCCTCGCGCACGCCGCCGGGACCTGGGGCGGCGCGGGGGGCGGGCTCGGCCGGAGGTGTGAACCGTCCCTCGCGAATCGCGGCGGCGACCGTCTCGTGCGCCTCTCTGAAGGGCATGCCTTCGAGCACGAGGGCCTCGGCCGCGTCGGTCGCGCGCAGCATCGGGTCGGCGGCCGCCGCGGCGAGACGTGCCCGGTCGAACTCGAGCCCCGCGACGAGCACGGCGAGCGCCGCGAGCGCGCCGCGGACGTCGCGCCGGGCCGCGAACAGAGGCTCCTTGTCCTCCTGCAGGTCGCGGTTGTAGGCGAGCGGCAGCCCCTTCACCGTCGCCAAGAGGCCGGCCAGGCGTCCCAGGGCCGCTCCTGCCTTGCCGCGGGCGAGCTCGGCGACGTCGGGGTTGAGCTTCTGCGGCATCGTCGACGAGCCGGTGCCCGCCTCCTCGGGCAGGCGCACGAAGCCCCACTCGCTCGTCGCCCACAGGCAGAGCTCCTCGCCGATGCGGGACAGGTGGGAGAAGAGGACGGCGCAGGCGTAGAGGTAGTCGAGGGCGAAGTCGCGGTCGGCGACGGCGTCGAGCGAGTTCCGCATGGGCTGGGGCGGGGGCGAGAGGGGGAGGGTCGATCCGGCGAGGGCGCCCGCCCCGAGCGGCGAGGGGCGCGCCTGCTCGGCCGCGAAGGCGAAGCGCGTGCGATCGCGCTCGAGCATCTCGGCCCAGGCAAGCAGGTGGTGGCCGACGGTGACGGGCTGGGCCCGCTGGAGGTGGGTGTAGCCGGGCATCGGGGTCGCCGCCTCTCGCTCGGCCTGCTCGAGGACGGCGTCGGCGAGTCTTCCGATCGCATTGACCGCCTCGCGGCACCCGTCTCCGACGTAGAGGCGCAGAGCCGCCGCCACCTGGTCGTTGCGGGAGCGACCCGCGTGGACCTTGCGGCCGACGGACCCCAGCAGGCGCTCGAGGGCGGAGTGGACGTCTTCATCTTCTCTCGCCAGCAAGGGTGTCCCCTGTTCTCGAACGTGAGCAAGCGTCGACTCGGCGTCCGCCAGCTCCTCGGCGGAGAGCAGCCCGGCGTCCTCCAGCCGGCGGGCGTGGAGAAGGGTCGCTTCGCAGTCGTAGGGAAGCAGCTCCGCGTCCTGGACGCGGAGGAACTCCCACACCTCGGGCGCGAGCTCGCTTTCGACCCGGGCGGCCCAGAGAGTCATACCGCCGCCAGCCTCCTCGCCCGCGCGGCGGCGAGCTCGGTCTCGAGCGCGGCGATCTGGACGAAGCCCTCGGCGGCGGCGTGCGGGAAGGTCTCGCCTTCGGCGTAGGACGCGAGCGTCTCGGCGTAGAGGGCGCCGGGCGAGCGCCGGCCGCTCACGACCGCGGCGGCGGGGCGGAGCTCTAGGCGGACCTCGCCCTCGACGACGTCCTGCGTCGCGTCGACGAACGCGTCGATCGCCTCGCGGGCCGGGCTGAACCAGAGCCCCTCGTAGACGAGGGTCGCCCAGCGCTCCTCGAGCAGGCGCTTCGTCTCGAGCTCGGCGCGCGTGAGCACGAGGTCCTCGAGCGCCCGATGGGCCTCGATCAGGACGAGCGCCGCGGGCGCCTCGTAGAGCTCGCGGCTCTTGATGCCCACGGCGCGGTTCTCGATCATGTCGATTCGCCCGATCCCGTACGCGCCGGCGCGTGCATTGAGCTCCGCGACGAGGTCGGCGAGCTCGAGCTCCTCCCCCTCCAGCGCGACCGGCAGGCCCTGCCTGAATGCGACGACCAGCCCGGACGGCGTGGGCGCCGACGCGAGGTCGGCCGTGAGCTCGAAGGCCTCCTCGGGCGGCGCGGTCCACGGATCCTCGAGTGCTCCCGCCTCGATCGAGCGGCCGAGCAGATTGGCGTCGATCGAGTAGGGGGACGCAGTCGTGGCCGCGACCGGGATGCCACGGGCGCGCGCGTACGCGATCTCCTCTTCGCGCGTCCAGACACGATCGCGCAGGGGCGCGATCACCCGCACGCCCGGATAGTTCGCCCGGAAGGCGAGCTCGAAGCGGAGCTGGTCGTTTCCCTTCCCCGTGCATCCGTGCACGACCGCCTCGGCACCGAGCTCCAGCGCGAGCGAGGCGACGGCCTCGGCGATCACGGGCCGCGAGAGAGCGGAGACGAGCGGGTACTTGCCCTCGTAGAGGGCGTTCGTCTTCAGAGCCCTCGCCACCTGCTCAGAAACGAACTCGTTCCTGCGGTCGAGGACGACGACTTCGTCGGCCCCGGCGGCGCGCCCGCGGGCGACGGCGGGTTCGATCTCGACCTCCTGCCCGACGTCGACGAGGACGCCGACGACCTCGTCGAAGCCATAGTCCTCCCGCAGCCAAACGATCGCGCAACTCGTGTCGAGCCCACCCGAGTAGGCGAGCACAGCGGTGTTGGTCATGCAACTCCTTCCAGCAGGTGCTCTCTCAGCTCGTTGCGGAGCGCTGCGCCCGAGACACCCTCGCGCGCCACGACGAGGATTGTGTTGTCGCCCGCCACCGTGCCGAGGATGTCCGGGTGCACGGCCTCGTCCATCACCTGGGCGAGCGCGTTCGCGTACCCGGAAGGCGTGAGAACGAGGACGAGGTTTCCACTCGCCTCGACCGACAGCGCCCAGCGGCGCATGCCCGCCTGGAGCTCGCGCAGGCGGTCGCGATCCGCCGTCCCGGGAAGGGCGTAGACGAGCCGGCCGCTCGATGCCCGCACCTTCACGAGGCCGAGCTCGTGGATGTCGCGGGAGACGGTCGTCTGTACGACGTCGTAGCCGCCCGCTCGCAGCGCCTCGACCAGCTCGCTCTGCGTCGAGATCAGCCGCTCGCGGACGAGCCGGAGGATGTCGCCCTGGCGCTCGCGCCTCGTCACGCCAGCACCTCCGCGAGAACGGCGAGCGCCTCCTCCACCTCGCACTCGCCGGCGACGAGTGGCGGGGTCAGGCGGAGAACGCGCTCTCCGGCGGAGGTGACGAGGAGCCCGCGCTCGAGGCACGCGGCGACGACATCGGCCGCGGGGCGGTCGAGCTCGGCCCCGAGGAGCAGACCCCTGCCGCGTACTTCCTCGACTCCGGGGAGCGCGGCGAGGCCGGTCGCGAGATGGGTTCCGATCTCGGCTACGTGCTCGAGGAGCTCGTCGGTGAGAGCGTCGCAGACGGCGCAGGCGGCGGCGCAGGCGACCGGGTTGCCGCCGAAGGTGGACGCGTGCTCGCCCGGCGCGAAGCCTCCCGCGGCCTCCTCGGCCACGAGCAGGGCGCCCAGGGGGAGGCCGTTCGCGAGCCCCTTGGCGAGCGCGACGAGCGCGGGGCGGACGGAGGCGTGCTCGAAGGCGAAGAAAGTTCCGGTCCGGCCGACCCCCGTCTGCACCTCGTCGAGGCAGAGGAGCGCGCCGAGGTCGTAGGCGAGCTTGGCCGCGGCCTCGAGGAACTGGGGCTCCGCCGGGCGGATGCCACCCTCACCGAGGATGGGCTCGAGCAGGATCAGACCGGTGTCCGGGCCGGTCGCGCTCCGCAGCGACTCGAGGTCATTCAGGCGGGCGAAGGAGACGCCGGGAAGGAGGGGCTCGAACCCGGCCTGCTTTTCCGGCTGGCCGGTCACCGAGAGGGTCCCGAGCGTGCGCCCGTGGAAGGAGCCTTCGAGCGCGACGACGCCGGGCTTGCCGGTCGCCTTGCGCGCGTACTTGAGAGCCGCCTCGACGGCCTCGGCGCCGGAGTTGCAGAAGAACGCTTGCGCGCCGCCGAAGTGGGTCGAGAGGCGCTCGGCGAGCGCGACCATCGGCTCCGACCAGTACAGGTTGGAGACGTGCCAGAGGCGCTCGATCTGGGCGCGGGCCGCCTCGAGCACCGCCGGGTGGCAGTGACCCAGCCCGACCACGGCGATGCCTGCTGCGAAGTCGAGGCACTCTCGGCCGCCGCTGTCGGTGAGCCAGCACCCCTCTCCGTCCACGAATGTCACGTCGTGGCGGGCGTACGCGGGAAGGACGGCGTCCCGCTCGAGCACGGTCACGGCAATACCGCCGTCTCGCCGACCTGGGCGCTGACGCCTTCGCGGACGGCCCGAACCGCCGCCGTCAGCTTGGGGACGATGCCGCCCTCGAACGTTCCCTCGCGGAGAAGGCGGTCGGCCTCGTCGGTGCCGATGGAGGAGAGGGGGGAGCCTCCGACGAGCACGCCCGGGACGTCGCTTACGAAGAGCAGCCTTTGCGCGGGCAGGCCGACGGCGAGCGCGCCGGCGGCCTCGTCCGCGTTCACATTCAGCGGCCCTCTCGCGAGCGGCGCGACGACCGGGGCAAGACCGTGCCCGAGCGCTCGCAGGAGAGAGGGCGGGCGGCTCGGAGCGGGGTCTCCGACGAGGCCGAGCTCGGGGATCGGGATTGCCTCGAGGCCGATCTCGTCTCCCATGAATCCGACCGCGCGCGGTCCGAGAGCCTCGCAGATCCGCCGGTTCACCGCGGCGAGGGACTCGCGCACGACCTCGAGCGCGGCCGGGGTGGTCACCCGCCTGCCGCCCACGAACCGGACGGGCAGCTCCCGGCGGGCCATCTCGGCGGAGATCTGCGGCCCGGCGCCGTGGACGACGCAGACCTCGTGCCCATGGGCCAGGAGGTCTCGGAGCGCGCGAGCCGTGGCCTCCGTCGACACGGCACCGCCGCACTTGAGCACGACGCGGCTCACGTCGAGTACTCCGCGTTGATCCGCACGTAGTCGTACGTGAGGTCGGTGGAGAGGTAGGCGGCGGCCCCGGCGCCGAGCCCCACGTCGAGCTCGATGCGGAGCGGGGAGCCCTGCAGCACCGGCTTCCCGGCGAGCGGGGTGCCGCGGGCGAAGACCGGCGTTCCCCCGAAGGAGAGGGTGAGCCGCTCCGGGTCGAGCGCGGCGAAGCCGCCGTTGAACGGCGCCGAGCCCGCCGCGGCGAGCACCCGGCCCCAGTTCGGATCGCGGCCGAAGGCGGCGGTCTTCACGAGGGCGGAGGTTGCGATGCGCCGCGCGATGGTCTCGGCCTCCGCGTCGCTCGGGGCTCCCGAGACGTGCACCTCCACGACGGTGGATGCGCCCTCACCGTCCTCTACGACCTGTCGCGCGAGGCTGGCGCAGACCTCGAGCAGCGACTCGGCGAACGCGTCGTCGTCGCGCGCCGCGCCGGACGCGCCGTTCGCGAGCAAGAGGACGGCGTCGTTCGTCGAGCACTCGCCGTCGACCGAGATGCGGTTGAAGGTCTCCTCGACGGGCGGCCGCAGGAAGGCGGGCGCCTCGCCGGGCTCGAGCGGGTAGTCGGTCGTGACGACCGCCAGCATCGTGGCGAGCGCGGGATGGATCATCCCGGAGCCCTTCGCCATACCCCCGACGGTGAAGCCGCCGCGCGTGACGGCCGCCTCCTTCGGGCGCGTGTCCGTGGTCATGATCGCCTCGGCGGCGGCGGCGCCCCCTTGCGGCGAGAGGACGCCGGCCGCCCGTTCGAGGCCCGCCCGGACCTTGCCGAGCGGAAGCTGGACGCCGATGAGGCCGGTGGAGAGGACGAGCACGTGCTCGACGCGCAGGCCGAGGAGCCGCGCCGCCTCGGAGGCGGTCGCGAGCGCGTCCAGCTCTCCCCGCTGGCCGGTCGCGGCGTTGGCGATGCCGGAGTTGACGACGACGGCCTGTGGCTCGGAAGCCTCGAGGTGGGCGCGCGAGACGCGGAGCGGCGCCGCCTGCACTCGGTTCCGGGTGAACATCCCTGCTCCGACGGCCGGCTCGAGCGAGCGCACGATCGCGAGGTCGGGCGCCGCGCGCCGGATGCCGCAGGCGACGCCGGCGGCGACGAATCCAGCCGGGGCGGTCACGCTCATACGAGGACTCCCGGGAGTCTCAATCCGGCGGTCTCGCGGAGGCCGAGGGCGAGGTTCGCGTTCTGGACGGCTTGCCCGGCGGCGCCCTTGCCGAGGTTGTCGAGCGCGCAGATGACGATCGTGCGGCCCGTGCGGCGGTCCTGGAAGAGGCCGATCTCGGCGGCGTCCGTTCCCTGGACGCGTGCGAGCTCGGGCGCGATGTCGGCCGGAAGGACGTCCACCGTCGCGCTGCGCGCGTAGGCGGTCTCGAGGCGCGCGCGGACGTCGTCCGCCTGAAGCCGGACGTAGCACGTGACGAGGAGCCCCCGCTTGAGCGGCAGCAGGTGCGGGACGAAGCAGACTGGGAAGCCGAGCGTCTGCTCGATCTCGGGCGCGTGCTGGTGCGTCCCGACGCGGTAGGGCGTCAGGTTGTCGAGCACGTGGCCCGCGTGCGACTCCGGCTTGAGCGCCCGTCCTGCGCCGGAGACGCCGGACTTTGCGTCGACGACGACGCTCTCGGGCTCGATCGCGTCCGCGAGCGGCGCGAGCGCGAGCAGCACGGCGGTCGCGTAGCAGCCGGGATTGGCGATCAGTCGCCCGCGCGGGGGGAAGAGCTCCGGCAGGGCGTAGGTCCATTCGGCCAGTTCCTGCGGTCGCGGGTGCGCGAAGTCGTACCAGGCCTCGTACGCCGAAGGATCGTCGAGCCGGTGCGCTCCGGAGAGGTCGACCGTGACGCCTCGCGCGGGCGGCTCCATGTTGGCCGCCGAGCGGTGGTCGAGGCACACGAAGAGGAGGTCGGCCCCGCTGGCGAGCGCCTGCGCGTTCGTCACGAACGCCGGCGCGTGTGTGCCGTTGCGGGCGAGCCGGGGGTCGAGCTCCGCGGCGTCGCGTCCGGCGAGCGAGTCGGAGCCGAGCGCGAAGAGCTCGAGCTCCGGGTGCGTGAGCACCCGGTCGAGAACCTCCTGCCCCGCATAGCCCGAGGCGCCGACGATGGCGGTGTACACCTTGCGTATTATGCAGATATCCGCTTACTATGCAACATGCCTGACGCCCAGCTCATGCTGGAGGACGGGTCCGTCTTCGCCGGCCGCTCCGTCGGCGCGGCCGGGGCGGCCGCGGGCGAGCTCTGCTTCACCACGGCCATGTCCGGCTACGAGGAAGCGGTCACCGACCCGAGCTACGCGGGCCAGGTCCTGACCTTCAGCTACCCCCTGGTCGGGAACTACGGCGTGGACGTGCGCCGGCACGAATCGAGCCGACTGCAGGCCCGGGGTGTCGTCATGCGCTGCGCCCGCCCGGGCTGGGCGGGGTGGCTCGCCACGCAGCGGATCCCGGCGCTCGACGAGGTCGATACGCGTGCCCTCGTCCGGCGCGTACGCGAGGAGGGGGCGATGCGCTGCGCGCTCGGAGCCGCCCCCGTGGACGAGCTTCACCGGCTCGCGCTCGCGGAGCCGCCCCTCGCCGGCCGGGCGCTCGCGCTCGAGGCCGGCACGGCCGTCCCCTACGCCGTCGGGGCCGGCCCGCGCGTCGTCGTTCTCGACCTGGGCTGCAAGCGCTCGATCGTCCGCAGGCTGGCCGAGGCCGGGCTCGAGGTTGTCGTCGTCCCCGGCTCCCTCGGCGCCGACGACGTGCTCGCCCTCGGCCCCGCGGCCGTGCTCGTCTCGAACGGCCCCGGCGATCCCGCGGCGCTCGAGGAGCCCGTCGAGACGGTGCGGGAGCTGCTCGGCCGCGTCCGCCTCTTCGGGGTCTGTCTGGGCCACCAGGTCGCCGCGCTCGCCCTCGGGATGCGGACGTTCAAGCTCCCCTTCGGGCATCGGGGGGCCAACCACCCGGTGCGGGTGCGGGCGCAGCGCCGCGTGCTCGTCACCGTCCAGAACCACGGCTTCGCCGTCGAGGCCTCCGACGCGGCCGAGGTGAGCCACGTCTCCCTCAACGATGGGACGGTGGAAGGCCTGGAGGGCGAGGACGTCGCCACGCTCCAGTTCCATCCCGAGGCGGCACCCGGGCCGCTCGACGCCCTCCCCTTCTTCGATCGCATCTCCGACGCGTGCCGAAGCGCGCCGACCTTCGCAGCATCCTGATCGTCGGCTCCGGCCCGATCCGGATCGGGCAGGCCTGCGAGTTCGACTACTCGGGCGCCCAGGCCTGCCGCGTCCTCAAGGCGGATGGCTACCGGGTCGTGCTCGTCAACTCGAACCCCGCCACGATCATGACCGACCCGGAGTGGGCGGACGCGACCTACCTGGAGCCGCTGGACCCCGAGACGGTGGCCGAGGTGATCGAGCGCGAGCGCCCCGACGCGCTCCTGCCGACGCTCGGCGGGCAGACCGCTCTCAACGTCGCCGTGGCGCTCGCCGAGGACGGCACGCTCGCCCGCTACGGCGTCGAGCTCGTCGGGGCGAGCCTCGACGCTATTCGCCGGGCCGAGGACCGCTCTGCCTTCCGGGCGGCGATGGAGGCCCCGGGGCTGCCCGTTCCGGAGAGCGTCGTCGTTCGCTCTCCGGCGGCGCTTCCTCCGAGCCTGTCGCTCCCCGTCGTCCTGCGGCCGGCCTTCACCCTCGGGGGGCAGGGAGGTGGGATCGCGCGCAGCGAGGAGGAGCTCGCGCGGCTTCTCGCCCGGGGGCTCGCGGTGAGCCCCGCAGGCCAGGTGCTCGTCGAGGAGTCGCTGGCCGGCTGGCAGGAGCTCGAGCTCGAGGTCATGGTCGACGAGGCGGGCAGCTGCGTCGTCGTCTGCTCGATTGAGAACCTCGACCCGATGGGCGTCCATACCGGCGACTCGTGGACGGTCGCGCCCCAGCAGACGCTCCCTGACGGCGAGTACCAGCGCCTGCGCGAGGCGGCCTTCGCGTGCGCCCGCGCGGTCGGGGTGGCGACCGGGGGCGCGAACGTGCAGTTCGCCTACGAGCCCTCTACCGGCGAGCTTCGGCTCATCGAGATGAACCCGCGCGTGTCCCGCTCCTCTGCCCTCGCCTCCAAGGCGACCGGCTTTCCGATCGCCAAGCTCGCCGCCCTTCTTGCCGTGGGCTACACGCTCGAGGAGCTCCCCAACGACATCACCGGGAAGACGACGGCCGCCTTCGAGCCGGCGCTCGACTACGTGGCCGTGAAGGCGCCCCGCTTCGACTTCGACAAGTTCCCGGACGCGGACCGGAGGCTGGGGACGGAGATGCGCGCGGTCGGCGAGGCGCTCGGCCTCGGGCGCACGTTCCCGGAGGCCTTTCTGAAGGCGCTCGAGGGTCGCGAGGCGGGGGACGACGACCTCCCCCAGATCCCGGGGCTGCACCCGTATTTCGCCGCCGAGCTCGAGGCGATCGCCGAGGCCGAGCGGCGTCTGACCGCAGAGGGCGATGTCCCGGCCGCCAAGCGCTTCGGCCTCCCCGACGAGCGCATCGCGCGGATCCTCGGCATCCCGGAGAGCGAGGTTCGCCGCCGTCGGTCAGTGCCCGGTCGCCTCGCGATCGATTCCTGCGCGGCCGAGTTCGAGGCGGAGACGCCCTACTACTACCTCTCGTACGAGCAGTCGGATCCTCCCCCGGTGGAGGGCGGCGGCCGGGCGATTCTCATCGTCGGCTCGGGCCCCAACCGCATCGGCCAGGGGATCGAGTTCGACTACTGCTGCGTGCACGCCGCCCGCGCCTTCCGCGACCTCGGCTACGAGGCCGTGATGCTGAACTCCAACCCGGAGACGGTCTCGACCGACTACGACACGAGCGACCGCCTCTACCTCGAGCCGGTGACGGCCGAGCGCGTGCTCGACGTCTGCGCCCTCGAGCGACCCGAAGGCGTGGTCGTGACGCTCGGGGGCCAGACGCCGCTCCGCCTCGCGGGGGAGCTCGCCCGCGAGGGCGTCCCGCTCCTCGGCGATCCGCTGCCCGCGATCGAGGCTGCGGAGGACCGAGGCCGCTTCGCGGAGCTCCTGGAGGAGCTAGGCCTGAGCGCGCCGAAGTGGGGAGTCGCCTCGACCCGCGAGGAGGCAGTGGCCGTCGCGGAGGCCGTCGGCTACCCGGTGCTCGTCCGCCCGCACTACGTCCTCGGCGGGCGCGGGATGCGGGTGGCGAGGAATGACGCGGAGCTCGCGGTCGCCGGCCCGTCTCTCGTCGACGAGTTCCTCGAAGGGGCGCTCGAGCTCGACGTGGACGCCCTCTGCGACGGGGACTCGGCCTGGGTGGCGGCGATCCTCGAGCACGTGGAGCCCGCCGGGTCCCACTCCGGCGACTCGGCCTGCGTCGTCCCCGCCCCCTCCGTGGACGCCGGCCTCGAGCGCGAGATCCGCGAGCTGACGACCGCGCTCGCCGCCCGACTCGGCGTGCGCGGCCTCCTCAATCTCCAGCTCGCGCTCAGGGAGGAGCGGCTCTTCGTGCTCGAGGCGAACCCGCGCGCCTCCCGGACGGTCCCCTTCGCCGCGAAGGCGACCGCCCTCCCGCTCGTCGAGCTCGCCTGCCGGCTCATGCTCGGCCAACGCCTGGCCGAGCTCGACCTGCCCGAGCGGGCTGCCCCCACCCGGGCGTGGGCGAAGGAGGCGATCTTCCCGAGCGATCGCTTCCCCGGAGCGGACGACCGCGGCCCGGAGATGCGCTCGACGGGCGAGGTCATGGCGGGCGGCGCGACATCCGCTGAGGCCTACGCCCGCGCGCTCCGCGCCGCGGGGCGCGCCGCCTCGGGCGGCCGCGTCGGCGCCCCGCTTCAGCTTCTTCCATCACAATGAGCACAACCGTGCCGAAGACCCTCTTCGACCGCATCTGGGAGACCCATCTCGTCCGGGAGGAGCCGGGCGAGCCCGCTCTCCTGTACGTCGACCTCCACCTCGTGCACGAGGTGACCTCGCCGCAGGCCTTCGAGGGCTTGCGGCTGGCCGGGCGCCGCGTGCGCCGGCCCGACCTGACGGTCGCGACGATGGACCACAACGTCCCCACGGACGAGGGGCCCGTGACCGACCCGCTCGCCCGCGCGCAGCTCGATGCCCTGCGCGAGAACTGCGCCGAGTTCGGCGTTCCCCTCCACGCTACCGGCAGCGGCCGCGAGGGCATCGTGCACGTGATCGGCCCCGAGCTCGGGCTGACGCAGCCGGGCATGACGATCGTCTGCGGGGACAGCCACACCTCCACCCACGGTGCCTTCGGGACGCTCGCCTTCGGGATCGGGACGTCCGAGGTCGAGCACGTCCTCGCCACGCAGTGCCTCCCCCAGCGCCGGCCGAAGACGATGCGCGTCCGCTTCACCGGCGCGGTCCCGCTCGGCGTGACCGCCAAGGACGTCATCCTCGGCGCGATCGGACGGATCGGCGTCTCGGGCGGAGCCGGGCATGCGCTCGAGTACGCAGGCGACGTCGTCCGGGGCTTCTCGATGGAGAGCCGGATGACCGTCTGCAACATGTCCATCGAGGCAGGCGCCCGAGCGGGCATGGTCGCTCCTGACGACACGACGTTCGCCTACCTCGAGGGGCGACCCGCCGCACCGCAGGGTGCGGCGTGGGAGCGGGCGCTCGACCGCTGGCGGGCCCTCCGCTCCGACGATGACGCCGGCTTCGACCGGGAGGTGGAGATCGACGTTGCCTCGCTTCCACCCCAGGTGACCTGGGGGACGAACCCGGGCATGGTCGCGCCGGTCGACGGCCGCGTGCCCGACCCGGGCGATCTCGTCGAGGCCGACGAGCGGGAAGCCGCCCAGCGCGCGCTCTCGTACATGGCGCTCGAGCCCGAAACGCCGATCGAGGACATCCACGTCGACCGCGTCTTCATCGGCTCCTGCACGAACGCGCGCATCGAGGACCTGCGCCTGGCCGCCGCGGTCGTCGCCGGCAAGCACGTGCACCCGTCCGTGCGCGCGATGGTCGTCCCCGGCTCCGCTTCGGTCAAGCGCCAGGCGGAGGAGGAGGGGCTCGACCGGGTCTTCGAGCAGGCCGGGTTCGAGTGGCGGCGGGCGGGTTGCTCGATGTGCCTCGGGATGAACCCCGACATCCTCGCACCGGGGGAGCGCTGCGCCTCGACCTCCAACCGAAACTTCGAGGGCCGGCAGGGCCGCGGCGGGCGGACCCACCTCGTGAGCCCCGCGATGGCCGCGGCGACCGCGCTCGCCGGCCACTTCGTCGACGTCCGCGAGCTCGAGCTCGCCCCGGCACTGTGAGGCCGTTGCGTTCCGTCACCGGGGGCGCGGCCGTCCTCGACCGCGCCGACGTCGACACGGACCAGATCGTCCCGAAGCAGTTCCTCAAGCGCATCGAGCGCAGCGGCTTCGGGCAGTTCCTCTTCCACGACTGGGCGCGCGACCCGGAGTTCGAGCTCAACCGCCCGGAGGCGCAGGGCGCGAAGATCCTGCTGACGGGGCGCAACTTCGGGTGCGGCTCCTCGCGCGAGCACGCGCCCTGGGCGCTCCAGGACCGAGGCTTCGACGTGATCGTTGCGCCCTCGTTCGGAGACATCTTCCGTACGAACTGCGTGAAGATCGGCCTCCTGCCGGTCGTCCTGCCGCAGGAGCAGGTGAAGGGGCTGATGCGTCAGGCTGCCGGCGGGGAGCTGACCGTCGATCTCGCGGAGCAGACGATCGGGCCGTTCTCGTTCGAGTTCGACGCCTTCGAGCGCCACTGCCTGCTCGAGGGGCTCGACGACATCTCGCGCGCGCTCCTGCACGAGGGCGAGATCGCCGCCTTCGAGGCGGAGCATCCCGCGCCTATCGCGACGACAGCGCTGCGAGAACCGCCCGGGTGAACTCATCAGTCGTCGCGCCCCCGCCGATGTCGGGCGGCGGCGCCTCGGCGAGGGCCCGGTCGACGGCCTGCTCGAGGGCGTTCCCGAGCTCGGGCCGGCCGAGGCCGTGGCGAAGCATGAGCGCTGCCGAGCGCAGCATGGCGGCCGGGTTCGCGATCCCCTTCCCCGCGATGTCGGGGGCCGAGCCGTGCACGGGCTCGAAGATCCCAGGCCCGCCGTCGCCGAGGCTCGCCGAGGCGGCGAGGCCCAGCCCGCCGGTCACGCCGGCGGCCACGTCGGAGAGGATGTCTCCGAAGGTGTTCTCGGTCAGGAGGACGTCGAACCGCTCCGGCCGCATGACCAGCTGCATGCCCGCGGTGTCGACGAGCATGTGCTCGGGCTCGACGTCGGGGTAGCCGGGAGCGACGCGCTCGACCACCTCGCGCCAGAGCCGCGAGGTGGCCAGGACGTTCGCCTTGTCCACCGAGGTCAAACGCCCGCGGCGCGTCCGCGCGAACTCGAACGCTCGCCGGGCGACACGCTCGACCTGGCTCGGGTGGTACTCGCACGTGTCGTAGACGGTCCCGTCCTCTCGCCGGCCGCGGGCGCCGTAGTAGAGGCCGCCGACGAGCTCGCGCACGACGAGGACGTCCACGCCCTCGGAGCGCGCCGGCCGCAGGTTCGCGTAGACGTCGAGCGCGCGGCGGAGAGCGATGAGCCCCTGCTCCGGGCGCACCTCGGCCCGGTCGTACTCGGGCGCGCCGACCGCGCCGAGCAAGACCGCGTCGGCGGCCCTGCAGGCGGCCAGCGTGTCGGCGGGGAGCGGCTCGCCGGACTCGTGGATGGCCGCGCCGCCGAAGGGCCGCTCCTCGAGCACGAGGCCGGGCGCGAGCGCTCCGAGGACGTCCCGGGCGGCGGCCGCGACCTCCGGCCCGATCCCGTCTCCGGGGAGGCAGACGACGTTCACGCCGGCTGGAGGCGGGCGAGGAACTCCTCGGCGTCGGGCTCGATCCCGACCGGCCGGAGGCGCTCGGCGACCGGGCCAGGCGTCTTCAGCCCGTCGCCCGTGACGAGGAGGACGACCCGGTCGTGGCGGCCGACCTCGCCGCGGCGCGCCGCCTCGCGGAGCGCCCCGAGCGTCACTCCCGCCGCGGTCTCGCCGAAGACGCCGCTCGTCTCGGCCAGGAGGCCCATGTTCTCGCCGATCTCGTCCTCCGGGACGGCGTGGATCGCGCCGCCGGATGCGCGGGCGGTCTCGACGGCGAGGTCGCCGTCGGCCGGGCTTCCGATCGCGAGCGAGCGTGCGACCGTTCGCGGCCGCACCGGCGTCACTTGGCTTCCCGCGGCGAAGGCGGCAGCGACCGGGGAGCAGCCCTCCGCCTGGCCCCCGACGAAGCGTGGCCCCGAGTCGGCGACGAGGCCGAGCTCGGCGAGCTCGCGGAAGCCCTGACGCACCTTGGCGAAGAGGGCGCCGGAGGCGATCGGGCCGACCACGACGTCGGGAGCCCGCCAGCCGAGCTGCTCGGCGATCTCGTAGGCGAGCGTCTTCGACCCCTCGGCGTAGTAGGCGCGCAGGCCGACGTTGACGAACGCCCACGGGAGCTCGAAGGAGAGCTCGATCGTGAGCCGGCTGCAGTCGTCGTAGGTTCCCTGGACTGCGTAGAGCGTTGCCCCGTAGACGGCGGTGGCGACGAGCTTCTCAGGCTCGAGGTCGGCCGGGCAGAAGACGGCCGCCTCGAAGCCCTCGGCGGCCGCACGGGCGGCGACGGCGTTGGCCAGGTTCCCCGTCGAGGAGCAGGCGAGCGTCGAGAGCCCGAGCTCCCGCGCCTTCGCGGCGGCGACCGCGACCACCCGGTCCTTGAAGGAGTGGGTCGGGTTGGCGGTGTCGAGCTTGAGCCAAAGCTGGCCGACGCCGACCGCCTCGGCGAGCCGGCGCGCCTCGAGGAGCGGCGTGAGCCCGGGCGCGAGCCTCTGCTCGCCGGGAGGCTCGACCGGGAGCAGGGGGGCGTACCGCCAGATGCTCGGAGGGCCGGCGGCGATCGAGGCGTGCGTGACGCTCGCGCGCAGCTCCTCCACGTCGTAGACGGGGTCGAGGGGCCCGAAGCAGCGCGAGCAGATCCCCACGGCCTCGAGGGCATGCTCGGCAGCACAGGCGCGACAGCGAAGGGCGATGGCGGGCATCTCGGGTCTCCTTTGTCCTCGCTTCACATCCTCCCGGGCCGTCCGGCCCGGCCGGGCTTGGCACCTTGCCTTCCAGGCAGGTTGCCGAGGCGTCTCAGGGCCGGTTCCCTCAGCCTCTCTCGATGCGAGCGGGGCGCTGCCCGCTCCGTGGACGAGTATAGACGCGGCGCCATCAGAGGAGCGGCGGCCGCGTCACGGCGCCCTCGCTCGCCGAGGAGACGAGCGCCGCGTACTTGGCCAGGACGCCGGTCGCGTAGCGCGGCGGTGGGGCCGACCAGGCGCCCAGCCGGGCGGCGAGCTCGTCGTCGGAGAGCTCGACGCGCAGCTCGCGCGCCTCCACGTCGATGACCACGACGTCGTCGTCCCCGAGGACGGCGAGCGGGCCTCCGCGGGCGGCCTCCGGGGAGACGTGCCCGGCCATGAGCCCGTGCGTCGCACCGGAGAAGCGCCCGTCGGTGACGAGCGCGACCGCGTTGCCCAGGCCCTCGCCGACGAGCGCGGCGGTCACGTGCAGCATCTCCCGCATGCCGGGGCCGCCGGCCGGGCCCTCGTAGCGGATGACGACGACGTCCCCGGGTTCGATCCGACCCTCTTTCACCGCCTCGAAGCAGGCCTCCTCCGAGTCGAAGACGCGCGCCGGGCCGCGGTGGCGGAGCCGCTCGTGGCCGGCCAGCTTCACCACGCAACCCTCGGGGGCGAGGTTGCCGCGCAGGACGGCGAGCCCGCCGCTCGCCTTCACCGGCGTCTCGATCGGGACGACGACGTCCTGGCCCGGTCGCTCCGCGACCGCGGCGGCGATCTCGCCCAGCGAGCGACCGTCCACGTTGGGCGCGCCGGCGTGGAGGAGCTCCCGCTTCAGGAGCTCGCGCGCGACGAGCGCGACGCCTCCGGCTGCGTACACGTCCGTGGCGACGTAGCGGCCGCCGGGCTTGAGGCTCGCGACGATAGGCGTGCGGGCGGCGATCCGGTCGAAGTCGTCCAGCTCGAGCGGCACGCCGACCTCGTGCGCGATCGCCAGGAGGTGGAGCACACCGTTCGTCGAGCCACCGGTGGCGGCGATGGAGGCTGCCGCGTTCTCGAGCGCTGCGCGCGTGATGATGTGGGAGGGACGGAAGTCGTGCCCCACGAGCTCCATGACCAGGCGCCCGGTGGCCTCCGCCGCATCCCCCTTGGCCGGGTGCAGGGCGGGAATGCCGTTCAGGCCCGCGGGGCTGATCCCGAGGAAGTCAAGGGCCGTCGCCATCGTGTTGGCGGTGAACTGGCCGCCGCAGGCGCCCGCGCCGGGGCAGGCGGCTTCCTCGAGGTCGTGCAGCTCGGCCGCGCTCATCCTTCCGACCGCGTGCGCGCCCACCGCCTCGAAGACGTCCTGGATGGTCACGTCGCGCCCCCGGAAGCGTCCGGGCGCGATCGAGCCGTTGTAGAGGACGAGCCCGGGCAGGTCGAGCCGCGCGAGCGCCATGACCGCCGCCGGAATCGTCTTGTCGCAGCCGACCAGGCAGACGAGCCCGTCCAGGAGGTGGCCGCGCGCGACGAGCTCGATCGAGTCCGCGATCACCTCGCGCGAGACGAGCGACGCGCGCATGCCCTCGGTGCCCATCGAGACCCCATCCGAGACCGAGACCGTGTTGAACTCCATCGGCGTGCCGCCCGCGGCCCGCACCCCCGCCTTCACGCGCTGCGCCAGCTCTCGCTGGTTGATGTTGCACGGCATCGTCTCGATCCAGGTGGTGGCCACGCCGACGAGCGGGCGGGCGAGGTCGTCGTCGGTGAAGCCGATCCCCTTCAGCATCGCGCGCGCGGGCGCGCGGTCCGGACCGTCAGTCAGGGCGGCGCTGCGGCGCTTCCGCGGGTCGGAGGGCCACTCGTACGGGGTCTCGCTCATGCGCGGGAGCCAACGGCCGAGCCCGGCGTCCCATGACACGGGAGCGCGACCAGTGCGTCAATTGCCGACATGCGCCTCCGCGCCGAGGAGCCCCTCACGTCCGGCGAGCTCGCGGAGCTCGTGCCCGACCCGCTCGACGGGGTGCCGCGCGGCCGTGCGGCGGAGCGCGGTGAGGCGGGGCCGGCCCGCCTCCTCCTCCCCGATGAGCTCGCGGGCGAAGGAGCCGTTGCGGATGTCCTCGAGCATGCGTACCATGGTTGCCCGCACGTGCTCGTCGATGACGACGCGGCCCCGCGTGAGGTCGCCGTACTCCGCGACGTCGGAGATCGAGTCTCGCATGTGCGCGAAGCCGCCCTCGTAGATGAGGTCGACGATGAGCTTCATCTCGTTGATGCACTCGTAGTAGGCGATCTCGGGTTGGTAGCCGGCGTCGACGAGCGTGTCGAAGCCAGCCTGCATGAGCGCGCAGACGCCGCCGCAGAGGACGGCCTGCTCGCCGAAGAGGTCGCTCTCGGTCTCCTCGGCGAACGTCGTCGCGATCATGCCGGCGCGCCCGCAGCCGATGGCGGCGCCGTACGCGAGCGCGAGGTCGAAGGCGCCGCCGCTCGCATCCTGGGCGACCGCGACGAGGCCGGGCGTGCCTGCGCCCGCTTCGTAGAGGGCGCGGACCCGGTGGCCGGGGCCTTTGGGCGCGACCATGATGACGTCGTGGCCGGCGGGCGGCGGGATCTCCTCGAAGTGGACGTTGAAGCCGTGAGCGAAAAGGAGCGCCGTCCCCGGATCGAGGTTGGGCGCGACCTCGCGCTCGTAGACCGACTTCTGCACGTGGTCCGGCAGGAGGATCGCGACGAGCTGGGCGTCACGGACGGACGCCGGGATGCTCTTCACCGTCAGGGCTGCCTCCTCTGCGGCCGCCCAGGACGAACTACCGAGCCGGAGCCCGACCTCGACGTCGACGCCCGAGTCGCGGAGGTTGAGCGCATGGGCGTGCCCCTGGCTCCCGTAGCCGAGGACGGCCACCTTCCCGGTCAGCAGATCGGTGTTGCCTTTTCTGTATACAGTCGTCATGGCAGACCTTTCTCTAGCGGAGGACGTGCTGGGGACGGGGGGAGCGGGTGGCCGAGGCTCGCCCGAGCCCGACGCGGCCCGTGCGGGCGAGCTCCTTGAGGCCCTGCGGGCGGATGAGCTCCTCGAAGGCCTCGAGCTCCTCCGGGGCGCCCACCACCTCAAAGATCATCGAGTCGGGACCGAGGTCCGCGACGCGGGCGTCGAAGACCTCGGCCAGGGCCATGAGCTCGGCCCGGCGGCCGGGCGGGGCGCTCACCTTGACGAGAGCTAGCTCGCGCTCGACCGCCTCGCCGGCCTCGAGCGTGGTCACCCGGAGCACGTTGACGAGCTTGTGCATTTGTTTCTCGATCTGCTCGAGCGTGTGGGGGGAGCAGTCGACGCGGAGGGTGATGCGGGAGACCTCGGGCCGTTCCGTCGGGCCGACAGCCAGGCTCTCGATGTTGAAGCCGCGCCGTGCGAAGAGGTTCGAGACGCGCGCGAGCGCGCCCGGCTTGTTCTCCACGAGGACGGAGACGGTGTGGATCACGCCTCCACCGCCTCCTCCTCGACGAACTCGACGATGTCGGTGGCGGCCGCCCCCGCCGGGATCATCGGGAAGCACTTCTCCTCGGGATCGCAGCGTGCATCGACGACCGCGGTGCGCCCGCAGGCGAGCGCCTCCGCCAGCACGCTCTCGAGCTCGCCCTCGGAGGAGAGCGTGAAGCCGGCGCAGCCGTAGGCCTCGGCGAGCTGCGCGTAGTCGGGGACCTGGTGTGTGAGGTGGGTCTCGGAGAAGCGCTCCGCGTAGAACATCTCCTGCCACTGGCGCACCATTCCGTACCAGCCGTTGTTGACCACGACGACGACTATCGGGAGGCCCTCGAGGACCGAGGTGGCGAGCTCCTGGCACGTCATCTGGAAGCAGCCGTCGCCGTCGATGCAGACGACGGTCGCGTCAGGCCTCGCCGCCTTCGCTCCGACCGCGGCCGGGAGGCCGTAACCCATCGTCCCGAGCCCGCCCGAGGTGATGAAGCTGCGCGGCCGGTCGCAGACGAGGTACTGCATCGCCCACATCTGGTGCTGGCCGACGCCCGTCGTCCAGACGACGTCGTCCCGGTCTGCGGTCAGGTCGCGAAGGGCCTCAACGACGGCCTGCGGCTTGAGGAGGTCTTCGTCGTGGCGGTAGCGGTACGGGTAGGTCTCGCGCCACTCGTCGAGCTGGCGGCGCCAGTGCAGCAGCCCTCCGGCGTCGCCGCCGACCCGGCGCAGCTCCTCGGTCAGGCGGGCGAGCGCGAGCTTGAGCGGGCCGACGACTGGGATCTCCGCGTGGCGAAGCTTCCCGATCTCGGCAGGGTCGACGTCCAAGTGGATCACTTCCGCGCCGGGGGCGAAGGCCGTGAGCTTTCCCGTGACCCTGTCGTCGAAGCGGGTCCCGACGGCGACGAGGAGATCGGCCTTGTTCAGCCCCCAGTTCGCCCACTTCGAGCCGTGCATGCCTGGCGCGCCGTAGGCGAGCGGGTGCGAGTCGGGAAAAGCCCCCTTCGCCATGAGGGTCGTGATCACCGGGATCCCGCCCGTCTCCGCGAGCTCGCGCAGCTCCGCGCACGCCTCCGCGTTGAGGACGCCTCCGCCGACGTAGAGGACGGGCCGCTCGGCGGCGGCGACCGCTCGCGCCGCCTCCGCGATCTGGCGGGGGTGCACCTTCTCGGGCGGCTTCCAGCCGGGAAGATCGACCTCGTCCGGATAGCGGAAGTCGAGCTCGGCCTCCTGGACGTCCTTCGCGACGTCGACGTGGACCGGGCCGCAGCGGCCCGTGCGGGCGACGTGGAACGCGGCTCGCATGACATGGGGGAGCTCCTCGACGTCCTGTACGAGCCAGGAGTGCTTCACGATCGGGAGCGTGATCCCCGTTGCGTCCGTCTCCTGGAAGGCGTCGCTGCCGATCAGGCTCGAGCGCACCTGGCCGGTGATGCAGACGAGCGGCGTCGAGTCCATCCAGGCGTCCGCGATGGGGGTGACGAGGTTGGTCGCTCCCGGGCCCGACGTCGCGATCGCGACCCCGACCTTGCCGGAGGCGCGCGCGTAGCCCTGCGCCATGTGCCCGGCGCCCTGCTCGTGGCGGGCGAGGACGTGGCGGACCGTCGTTCCCCGCGCGAACGCGTCGTAGGTCGGAAGGATGGCGCCCCCGGGAAGTCCGAAGACGACCTCGACGCCCTCGGCCTCGAGCGAGCGGAGGATGGCGTCGGAACCGAGCATCCTCATGAGGCCACCCCCGTGAACTCCGCGTCCGTGCGCGCCCCCGGGAGGGTGGCGAGGAGGACGTTCATGAACTCGCGTGTCGTCGCGCCCGCCCCGGAGGTGACCATGTCCGGCGTGCGAATGCCGGCCTCCAGCGTCTCGGTGACTGCGGCCTCGAGCGTCCGCGCGGCGGTACGCTCGCCGAGGCCCTCGCCGAGCATGAGCGCGGCCGCGAGGAGCATGCCGCTCGGGTTGGCGACCCCCTGCCCGCCGATCTCGTCCGCCGAACCGTGCGTGGGCCCGAAGACTCCCGGGCCGGTGGCCGAGAGCCGCCCGGAGGCGACCATGCGCGTGCCCTCGTGCGCGATGGCGGCCGTACCCGTGAGCGCCTCCGCGAACGGCTGCTCGCTCGCGAGGACGTCGAAGCCGGACGGATCCCTGATGATCCGGGTCAGCGCAGCCTCGAAGGTCAGGTGCTCGACGGCGACGCCCGCATGTCGCTCGGCCGCACCCGCGACGGACGCGTGCCAGCCGGGATCGAAGCCGACCGACGTCACGCGCCCCCGGCGGTTGCAGGCGAGCGCGAACGCGCGCTCGACGGCCAGGTCGACGGCGTCGTCCGCGAGCGGGCTCACGAGGGCGAGCTCGCCGCGGGCCAGGCAGACCCTCGTGATCCGCCAGGTGAGATCGAGCTCCGCCTTCACTCCCTCGAGCGCAGGCTCTCGGATCGTGGCGACGAGCACGGCGTCGGCGTCGCGGTAGGCGGAGCGGGTCGTCGCCGGGAGCGGATGGCCGAAGCGGCGCACCGCGTCTCCGCCAAACGGGGCGTGCACCTCGTCGATCTGGAAGCCGTGCAGATGCGAGACGTCGGCGAGTGCGCGGCTCGCCTCGGCCATCATTTCCGGTCCGATCCCGTCTCCGGAGAGGCAGGCGACGGTGTAGCGCTTCTTCCTCATGGCACCGTCACCTCCTCGAAGACGTGGGCCAGGCTGACGTGCTTCTGTGTGTCGGCGAGACGCTTGAACCGGGCGAACGCCTGGTTCAGCCCGTCGCGGTCGAGGTCGATTCCCGCCTCGGCACACGCGATCGCGAAGGCGTGGCGCCCCGAGTGCTTGCCGAGCGGCAGCGTCATCGCGAGCCCGAGCTCGGACGGATCCATGATCTGGTACGTCTCGGCCGCCTTGAGCATCCCGTCCTGGTGGATGCCGGCCTCGTGCGCGAAGGCGTTCGCCCCGACGATCGCCTTGTTGCGCTGGACGCCATAGCCGGTGAGCCGCTCGACGAGCCGGGAGGTGGTGCCGATCTCGCCTGCGTTCACGCCGGTCTCGGCGTCGAAGATCGCGTGTCGGACCCGCACCGCCATGACGATCTCCTCGAGCGCCGCGTTGCCGGCGCGCTCGCCGATGCCGTTGACCGTGCACTCGACCTGCCCCGCGCCGGCCTGGAGCCCGGCGAGGGAGTTCGCGACGGCCAGCCCGAGGTCGTTGTGGCAGTGGACGGAGAGCGTGGCATGCCTGAGCTCCGGGCAGAGGCGCCGCACCTCCTGGAGGAAGTCCGCGTACTCGTCGGGCAGGCAGTAGCCGACGGTGTCGGGGAGGTTGATCGTCGTCGCCCCGGAGCGGACGGCCTCGCCGCAGACTGCGGCGACGAAGTGGGGATCGGAGCGCGTTGCATCCTCGCAGGAGAACTCCACCTCGTCGGCGCGCGGGGCCGCATACGCGACCGCCCAGCGCGCCTGCTCTCGCACCTCTGCGGGCTCGAGCTTGAGCTTCCTCTCCATGTGCACGGGGCTCGTCGCGATGAAGACGTGGATCCGCGAGCGACGTGCCGCGGCGAGAGCCTCCACGGCGGCGTCGAGGTCGTCCTTGCGTGTACGGCAGAGCGAGGCGACGGTGGGACTGTCGACGGCGGCGGCCACGGACCGCACGCCCTCGTAGTCCCCGGGCGAGGACACGGCGAAGCCGGCCTCGATCACGTCGACCCCGAGGCGCTCGAGTTGGAGCGCGATCTCCGCCTTCTCGTTCGGACGCAGCGCGATGCCCGGCGACTGCTCGCCGTCTCGCAGCGTCGTGTCGAAGATCGTGATCCTGCGGGGAGTCACGGGTCATCCTCCTTCGCCTCACTGGAGGCGCACATCGGGTGTGGAACTCGGTCGGCGTATGCGCCCTAGCGGCGCGTAGTCGCGTACTCCCCCTAGCGGGGGAGAATGCCGAGAAGGATGACCACGAGGCCGCAGCCCGGCGCTCCGGCGGTGCCGGAGATGCGCTCGGATGTGAAGCTCGGCCTCATCGAGATTGCGCCCAGTGTGGTGAAGGCTCGCGGCGCTGTCAAGGCTTCTCCGCCAGAAATCTCCAAAGACGTCCCGGCAACCCTTGACGCTGTCCGCTGCCGAGCCTATCGTGGACGGCTCCATGCAGTGCGCGCCGACGAGCCCCTTCGCGTTTCTCCTCGTCATTGCGCGCGGCCGTCTGCGCTAGTCGGCGTTCACCTCTCTCCGCCTCCGCCGGCTAGCTGAATCGTCAGAGGCGGACCTCCAGAGACGATCCTCGACCCCGAGGTGGTCGGCACGAATGTCGATCCGGCAAGCCCTACTCCACGATCCCGCCGCCGAGCGCGACGCCTGCGGCATCGGCTTCGTCGCCGATGCGCGGGGGCGCGCCTCGCGCGAGATCGTCGATGCGCTGCTCGAAGGCCTCTGCGGCGTCCGGCACCGCGGGGCAACGGCCGCCGACAGCAGGACGGGCGACGGCGCGGGGGTCCTGCTCCCAATTCCGGTCGCGCTCGTCCCGGACCCCTCGTACGGGGTCGCCATGGCCTTCTTCCGCGGAGAGCGCGGCCGGGACGCGATCGAGGCCGCCTGCCGCGCCGAGGGCATCGAGCCCGCCGGCTGGCGCGAGGTGCCGGTCGACCCGGGCGCCCTCGGTCCCGCGGCTCGCGCGAGCGCGCCGCTCATCGAGCAGCTCGCCCTCCGGCCTCCGCCGGAGCTCGACGACTGCGAGCTCGAGCTGCGCGCCTACCGTGCGCGCCGGCGGGCCGAGCGCGCGAGCGGCGTCTACCTGGCCTCGCTCTCCTTCAGGACGGTCACGTACAAGGCGCTCTGCGCCGCGGACCAGCTCGCCGCCTTCTACGCCGACCTCCGCGATCCGGGGCTCGCCGTCCCCTTCGGCATCTTGCACCAGCGCTTCTCGACGAACACGGCGCCGTCGTGGGAGCGGGCCCAGCCCTTCCGTCTGCTCTGCCACAACGGCGAGATCAACACGATCCAGGGCAACGTGAACTGGATGCGTGCGCGCGAGGGACGGCTGGGGTCGGAGGACGACGCCCTCCTCGCGCCCGTCGTCGACGAGTCCGGGTCCGACTCGGCGATGCTCGACAACGCCCTCGAGCTCCTGGTCCGCGGCGGCCGTGACGTCCGTCACGCGCTGTGCTCGTCCCCGAGGCCTGGGAGGAGAACGCGGAGCTCGAGTACGGCGTGCGTGCCTTCTACCGCTACCACGCGGCCCTCGTCGAGCCGTGGGACGGGCCGGCCGGGATCGTCTTCACCGACGGCCGCGTCGTGGGCGCCGCGCTCGACCGCAACGGCCTCCGCCCCCTCCGCTACGCGGTCACGACCGGCGGGCTCGTGGCTTGCACGTCGGAGGCCGGGGCGGTCGCGCTCCCCGAGGGCGGCCGGGTACGGCGCGGCAAGCTCGGGCCGGGGCAGATGATCGCCGTCGACCCGGCCGCCGGCGGCGTCCTCGAGGACGAGACGATCAAGCGGCGGCTCGCGGGCCGGCGTCCCTACGGGCGGTGGCTCGAGGGCTCGCGGCCCGTGGACGTCGGCGAGCCGGTCGAGCCTCCCGAGGGAGATCGCACCGCCCGCCAGGTCGCAGTCGGCTACACGCGCGAGGAGCTGGCGGTCGTCCTGCGCCCGCTCGCGGCGCACGCGCAGGAGCCCACCTCCTCGATGGGCGACGACACCGCACTGCCGCCGCTGGCGGGCCGAGCCCGTCCGGTCGCGGCGTACGTCAAGCAGCGCTTCGCCCAGGTCACGAATCCCGCCATCGACCACCTCCGGGAGCGGCGCGTGATGTCGCTTCGCACCCTCCTCGGCGCTCGCGCGCCGCTCCTCTCGGAGGCACCGGAGGCGGCGCGCCTCATCGAGCTCGAGAGCTTCTTCCTCTTCCCGTCCGCGCTTCCGCCGCTCGTCGAGCACGGCCGTCTCCTGGACGGGGCGTTCGACGGGGCGGAGGGGCTCGAGGCCGCCTGCCGGCGGGTCGCCGCCGAGGCGGAGGCCGCTGTCTCCGAGGGCGCGGAGATCCTCGTGCTCTCGGACGAGTGTGCAGGTCCGGGACGGCCGCCGGTGCCGGCGCTCCTCGCCGTCGGGGCGGTGCATCACCGCCTCGTGGGCGCCGGCCTGCGTACCCGCGCCTCGATCGTCGTCGCGAGCGACGAGCCGCGCGACACGCACCATCTCGCTTGCCTGCTCGGCTACGGCGCCGACGCGGTTTGCCCCCGGCTCGCGCTCGAGACCCTCGCCGCGCTGGCAGCGGCCGACAGGATCGGCGGCGACCGCCCGTCCCCCGCGGAGGCCCAGCGGCGCTTCCGCGCCGCGGTCGAGGACGGGGTGCTGAAGGTGATGTCGAAGATGGGCATCTCCGACCTGGCGAGCTACCGCGGCGCGCAGATCTTCGAGGCGATAGGGCTCGCCCGGGAGGTAGTCGACCTCTGCTTCACCGGCACGCCGGCGCCGATTGGCGGGATCGGCTTCGCCGAGCTCGAGCAGGAGGCGCTCGGGCGGACGCTTGCAGCCTACGGGCCCTCGGCGCGGCTCGAGAACCCGGGCTACGTCAAGTACCGCAAGGGGGGCGAGCCTCATGCGACGACGCCCGAGGTGGTCGAGGCCCTGCACGAGGTGGGCGCCGCCCACGCCCTGCGCAAGGCCGTGAACGGAGGCGGCTGGGAGCTCTACGAGCGTTTCGCGCAACTCGTGAACGACCGTCCGGCGCTCGAGCCCCGCGACCTGCTCGAGCTCGTTCCGGCCCGTGCAGCCGTGCCCCTCGAGGAGGTCGAGCCGGCCGAGGCGATAATGCGGCGCTTCTCGGGCGGGGCGATGTCTCACGGGGCGCTCTCGGCCGAGGCGCACGAGCTGATCGCGGTCGCCCTCAACCGCCTGGGGGCGCGCGCGAACACGGGCGAGGGCGGCGAGGATCCGGCTCGTTACCGCAGCGAGCGCAACTCGCCGATCAAGCAGGTCGCGTCAGGGCGGTTCGGGGTGACCCCTGAGTACGCCGCCTTCGCCGAGGAGCTCCAGATCAAGATCGCCCAGGGCTCGAAGCCGGGTGAGGGCGGCCAGCTCCCGGGCCACAAGGCGACGGAGGAGATCGCGCGCCTGCGCCACACCCAGCCGGGCGTCGCCCTGATCTCCCCGCCGCCCCACCACGACATCTACTCGATCGAGGATCTCGCCCAGCTCGTCTTCGACCTGAAGCAGGTCAACACCTCCGCCGACGTCTCCGTCAAGCTCGTCGCCGAGGCGGGAGTCGGGATCGTGGCGGCCGGGGTCGTCAAGGCGCTCGCCGACATCGTCCACGTCGCAGGAGCCGACGGCGGCACTGGGGCGAGCCCGCTCAGCTCGATCAAGAACGCCGGCGCTCCCTGGGAGCTCGGCCTCGCCGAGACGCAGCAGGCGCTCGTCGCGAACGGCCTCCGTGGACGCGTGCGCGTCCGGGTCGACGGCGGTCTGAAGACGGGACGGGACGTGGTCGTCGCCGCGCTCCTGGGCGCTGACGAGTTCAGCTTCGGGACGGCGCTCCTCCTCGCCGAGGGCTGCCTGATGGTGCGCACCTGCCACATGGACACCTGCCCCGTCGGGATCGCGACGCAGAAGCCGGAGCTCCGCGCCAAGTTCGCGGCCACGCCCGAGATGGTCGAGGCCTACCTCCTGTTCGTCGCCGAGGAGGTGCGGCGGCACCTCGCCGGGCTCGGCCTCCGCACTCTCCAGGAGGCGGTCGGGCGAGCCGAGCTTCTCCGTACGCGCCGGACGGGCGACGCGCGCGCGGACCTCCTCGACCTGACCCCGCTCCTCGGCCGCGCGGGAGACGGCCCCGCTGCCCATACCGGAGAGACGCCTCCGCGCGCGGGCGGATGGGAGCTCGGCGCCCGTCTGGCCGCGGACGCTGCGCCCGCGCTCGAGGAGGCGCGGATCGTCGAGCTCAGCTACCGGATCCGCAACGACGACCGGGCCGTCGGGGCCCGCCTCGGAGGCCTGGTCGGGCGCGCGTTCGGGACGCAGCCTCCGCCCGGACGGGTGCGCGCGCGCTTCGAGGGGACTGCCGGCCAGAGCTTCGGCGCCTTCCTCGCCGCGGGCGTCGAGCTCGCGCTCACGGGCGAGGCCAACGACTACGTCGGCAAGGGGATGAGCGGGGGCCGCATCGTCGTGCGCCCCCCGCGAAACGACGCGGGCGACCCCGTCCTCCTTGGAAACACCGTCCTCTACGGGGCGACCGGCGGCGAGCTCTTCTGCGCCGGCCGGGCGGGCGAGCGCCTAGCCGTGCGCAACTCGGGCGCCGTCGCTGTCGTCGAGGGGGCGGGCGACCACGCCTGCGAGTACATGACGAGCGGCACCGTTGTCCTCCTGGGCGAGCCCGGGCCGAACCTCGGTGCCGGGATGACGGGCGGCGAGGTCTACGTGTACGACCCCCGTGGCAGCCTGGCGAGACGGCTCAACCATCAGCTGGTCGCCGCCCACCGCCCGGGCGTGGCCGAGCTCGGCGAGCTGCGCGCGCTTGTCGAGCGGCACCTCCGCTTCACCGGCTCCGTCCGCGCCGGCGAGCTCCTCGAGCGCTGGGACGAGGCCACGGCCGCGTTCTGGCGAGTCGCCCCTCGCCAGGAGGTGGCGACGCTCCAGAGCGCCTACGAAGGGAGCGGCGCCTGATGCGGGACGAGGCGGGCCGGGATCGGGTCGTACGCGGGCTCCGAGAGCAGATCTCGGACAACGACCGCCTCATCGTCGAGGCCGTGAACAAGCGGCTGCGGCTCGTCGCCCGCCTCCGCGACTACAAGGCCTCCCGCGGGTACGACTTCGTCGACCAGGCGCGCGAGGACTGGATGACCGCCTACCTCCTCCGGGCCAACCGCGGGCCGCTCTCGAGCGAGGGCCTGCGGGAGCTGTACGACGCTGTGCTCGACCTAACGAAGCGCGAGATCGTCGGGGAGACAGAAGGTGAGCAGGTCTCTTGACGCGGAGGAACACAGAATGCGAAGCCGACCTGCAGTCGCCCCCAACGGAAGGACGAACGTGAACGCCTGCAGATCGGGCTCCTCGTCGCGTGCAGGCGGGAGGATCTCCGCGCGTCCGCCTAAAGAGGAGGCCACCTTCCCGGCCGGGGCGGCGAGGGGCGCTCGCGCTCGCACAAGGGGATCCTGTTTGAGGTCGTTCCCGGCGTCTCCGCGCTGACTGCGGTGTCCGGCGCGGCAGGAATCCCGGTCACCCCACGCCGCCGCTCCTCCCGGGTGACGATCGTGACAGGCCACTCCTGGGACGGGCTCGGGGTCCCACGCGAGGCTCGCCGCCGGCGCCCGCGAGCTCCTTCCGAGCTCTCGGCCGAGGCGTACAGGGCTACCGCGCTCTCGTCTGGGAGGACGGGGCGTTCGCTTCTTCCGCATTTCACGCCGATCGACGAGCGCGCCTTCTCGAGATCGGCTCCAGGCCTGGGAGGGCTGGCGCCCCTGACGCTTCACTTCGTATAGTTTTCAGCTTCCTTCAAAAGCTAAAGCGAGAGGAGGGGAGATGAGCGCCATCGACGGGCTCCTTCAGAACGCGGAAGCGTACGAGAACGGCTTCGACAAGGCGGGGCTGCCGCTCCCGCCCGCGAAGCGGGTCGCGATCGTGGCCTGCATGGACGCGCGGCTGAACCCGTACGGGTTACTGGGGCTGAGTGAGGGCGACGCGCACGTGATCCGGAACGCCGGCGGCGTCGTCACAGACGACGAGATCCGCTCCCTCTCGATCTCGCAACGGCTCCTGGGAACCGAGGAGGTCATGCTCATCCACCACACCGATTGCGGGATGCTGACCTTCAGCGACGACGAGTTCAGGCGCCGGGTTCAGCAGGAGACGGGGATCAAGCCGGAATGGGCTGCGGAAGCGTTCGACGATCTCGAGGAGGACGTCCGCCAGTCGATCGCCCGGATCAAAGCCAGCCCCTTCATCCCGAAGAAGGACAGCGTGCGCGGCTTCGTCTACGACGTGGAGACGGGCAGCCTCACCGAGGTTCGCTAAAGAGCGCCTGACTGAGACCTGCGCGTCAGCGTTGAATTGGGTAGGGGTCCGGGCGAGGCTCGGCGAAGTCCCGATTCGCGCCGACGTTTCGGCGGGCCTCCAGGCGGATTCCCTAGTTGGGGGACACCCCTCAGGGGCGGCGGGTCGATGCTTGGGTATGAACCGTACTGCGGCGGTCTTCGTCCTTCTCGCGTTTCTCGTTCCGCTCGAGCCTGCGGTTGCCGCCTCCCCGGCGGGTCAGGTGAGGTTTGGCGTCCCCAGCGAGTCTCGCGTAGGAGCGTCTCATCTCCGGGTGGTTCCCGACCGGTTGCTGGTGAGTTTCGAGGAGGGGACTCCTCCCGAGGTGGTCGACGCCGTCCTCGCGCGAGCGGGCGTGGAGTCCGTGCAGCGCGTCGGCAGGATCGGCGCGCGCAGCGTGCGGGTGCCGCCGCGTCGTCAGGCCGAGGCGCTCGCTGCGCTCCGTTCCGCCGCAGGGGTCGAGTACGCGGAGCCCGAGGTGCTCCTGGAGCAGCTGGAGACCATTCCGAACGACTCCCGCTGGCCGGCCCAGTGGGGGTTGAGGCTGGTGGGCGGTCCCCGGGCGTGGGATGTGACGCAGGGCTCGAGCGGCGTCGTGATCGCCGTGCTCGACACGGGCGTCGACTTCCGCCACCCTGACCTGAAGGGTGCCTTCGTTCCGGGCTACGACTTCGTCGGAAACGATGCCGACCCGAGTGACGACCACGGGCACGGGACGGCGGCGGCCGGCGTTGCCGCCGCCCGGACGAACAACCGCGAGGGCCAGGCGGGGCTCTGCTGGACGTGCTCGCTCATGCCCGTGAAGGTCCTGGGCGCGAACGGCTCGGGCAGCAGCGCCACCGTCGCGAAGGGCATCGTCTGGGCGGCCGACCACGGGGCGCACGTGATCAGCCTCAGCCTCGGCGGGCCGGGCACGACCCGAACGCTCGCCGACGCGGTCGCCTACGCGGCCGGCAAGGGTGTGGTGCTCGTGGCGGCGGCGGGCAACGAGGGCACGACGACCCGCTTCTATCCCGCCGCCTACCCCGAGGTGATCGCGGTGGCTGCGAGCGACAGCTCCGACCGACTCTACAGCTGGTCGAGCCGAGGCAGCTGGGTCGCGGTGGCCGCGCCCGGCTGCAACAGCGCTCCCCGCGCAGGTGGCGGCTATGGCGACTTCTGCGGCACCTCGTCCGCGACGCCGCTCGTCTCCGGCCTGGCCGCCCTCGCGCTCTCCGCGAAGCTCGGCGCCACGCGGGCGGAGGTGGAGCAGGCGATCACCACGAGCGCGCTCGCCCTCTCCGGATCCGTGCAGCACGGGCGAGTCGAGGCGCCGGCGACGCTGGCGGCGCTCGCTCAGGCCTCGCCGGCGGCCACGACGTCGAGCACGAGGAAGTCGGCCAGGTTCAAGGGGAAGCTCACCGCCCGCTCGCCCTCGCGCACGTACCGGCGCTCGGTCGCCGCCGGGCGACTGACCGCGAAGCTCAGCTTCAAGGGAAGCCGCAAGCTCACGCTCGCCCTCGTCAATCAGAAGGGCAAGACGGTGCGCCGCGTCTCGGGACGCGGCCCCCTGCGGCTCGGGAAAAAGGTCCGCGCAGGCACGTTCCGCTTCGTCGTCAGGGGGCGGGACGCACGAGCCTCGTTCACGCTCGCGGTCTCGTATCGCGCTCGGTAGCCAGCACCTCGCCCCGACCGAAGGCGTCCCTGGGGAGAGCGAGGGAACAGCGTGGCTCGAGTTTCGGCAGCCCGGGTGAGGCGCTCGACGTCCCCGCCCGGCGCGTCGCGAACCGGCTGGAGCGAACGGGTGACGTGTCGGGCAAGGACGATGCACGCGACGTCGATTCCGCCTCGGCGACCGCCCCCGAGGGCATCGCCGTGGGCGCTTGAGGTCTTCAGCTAGCTGACCTCGCCCGCAACTGGTGCCCGCACTTGCCGCCACCATTCGCGGCTTCTCTTCGGGCTCTCTGCCTCCTCGAGACCGCATCTACCATGTGCTGATGGCCAGACGCCCTCAGCGGCCGAAGAGGGTCCTGCTCGTCGAGGATCAGGAGAGCGTGCGCAAGGTGCTTCGTACAATTCTCGAAGAAGAGGACTACGAGGTCCTGGATGCGGAGCACCCGAGGGAAGCGCTCGCTCTCTGGGCGAAGCATGGCGCTACGCTCGATCTGGTGGTGACCGACTTCGTCCTCCCGGAGATGGACGGTCCCGAGCTGGTCGAGCGGATTCGCAACCTTCGCCCTGGGATTCCCGTCCTCTATATCTCGGGCTACCTCAGCGAGGACGTTTCCGAGCGGAGATTCTCCCAGCCCGGAGCGGCCTTCCTGCAAAAGCCCTTCCGAGCCGAGGCATTCGTCCGCACGGTCCGCGAACTCCTCGGCGCGCAGGCGCCCGATTCACGAAAGATCGGCCTGACAAGCCGGTGAGCGGAGAAGCCGAGGCCTCCTCCGCGCTCGAACGCATGCCAATGAACTGCCCTTCAGCTTCGTCGTGAAGAGACGAAGAGAGCCCGGCGTGCGCGTGGCGGTCAAAGTAACTGCCGCAGCGGTTCGCCAATAAGGCAGCAGGCCCGCTTCCTTGTGTTGTCAAGCCTGACACGGGAAGCGGCCGAGCTACTAGGGTCAGAGACTGGAGAAACCGCTTGGATAAACGGTTTCTCGGTGGAGGCGGAGGGGGGAGGGATTCGAACCCTCGAGAGGCCAGTGACCTCTAACGGCTTTCGAGACCGCCTCATAAGTGCTGATTTGCAGGTCTTTTTAGTCGCGTTCGCCAGTATGTTCGCCAGCGCCGGATGTTCCGCTCGCGAACGCGGGTCCCGGCGGCTTGCACGGTTGAGCTCCTCGTTCCTTCCTGCTTCCCGTGAGGGAAGTGCGGGCACAGGCGATTCTGAGTCGCCTCGGCTGAGCCGAGACCTCTGCCGCTCGACCTGATGCCCTTCGATGCGGGCGTCCACGCGGCGATCGGCTCGAGGGCCGGACCGGCGCGGGGCCGGTGCTTTCACCTTGACGGCTGCGGACGACGGGGCAGTCAGCGCACGAGGATGCGGGGCCAGGCCTCCGCCCCAGGAAAAGCGATGGTTGGGATCGCCAGGCCGACAATCGATGCAATGGGGCGCCCGACCACAGGGTCGACCACGCTCGCACCGTATCCGCAGTGATCGGCGCCCTTCGCCGGCACGCTGCCGTGAGGCGTCCCCCTTTTTCGCGGCCTGGACAGGCGTTACGTGTGGGCGAGGCGCGCCGCCCGCCCGGGCCGGAACGACCAGGCGTGCAGGCTCGTGCGCCAGGCGACCACAGCGAGGAAGATGGCGGCGCCGGAGAAGATGAGGAGCGCCTGGGCGGCGAGCGCGAAAGCGAGCGCCGGGCCCGCCTCGATTCCTGAGACGATGAGGAGCGTTGCCCCGGCGGTGACCTGGGTGGCCGCCCCGGCCGGACCGATGGGGATGGCGGCCGAGGCCGCCCCGGCGCAGATGAACATGATCGCGAGCGGGAAGGAGAGCGCGATCCCGAACGTGCTGAGCAGCAGGAAGATCGCGGTCGCTCGGATGAGCCAGGAGATGAGGACGAGCCACCAGGCGCGGGTTGCCTCGCGCCAGGGGGTCGCTCGGGGCGCGAGCCAGCGGCAGATCCGGAACCGAGCGAGGCGGGTGCGGGCGGAGAGGCGGGGAAGGACGAGGGCGACGGCCGCCGCCGCAAGTCCTCCTATGCCGATGACGGCGAAGCCTGCGCGCACGGCGGGCGAGTTCCCCGGGAACGCGGCCGCCGCATTGCGTCCGGCTCCGTTAGTGTCGGCGTGTGTATCTCGAAGTCACCCTGATCAACGGGCAGAGTTACTCGATTCCGATCGAAGAGGGACACTCCCTGGAGCAGGAGCTCGAGCTATTCCTCAGTCGTGAAGGTCGATACGCTGCGGAGTGGGTTCCGCTCGAGAGGGCGGGGAGGGAGCTGTTCGTGCGTTACGAGCAGATCGTCCTCGTTAGCCCGAAGCCCGAAGGGGGTGAGTAGCGGAAGGGCTGGCTGCGGGCGCTCGCGTGAGAGCTCACCGGATTGCACCGTCCGCGTCCGGCGGCCCGCAGCGTGGGGGCTGGCCGTCGCGAGCAGGCGGCCCTTCATCGAAGCCGAGGGAGTTGGCCAGGCGTTCGTCAGCCTCCTAACGTCTGCACCGGCAACTCGGAGGGGCAGGATAGCCTGAAGGCATGAGGACGAGATCGGTTACGCAGCGCCGTCAGCCTCGCCCGGGTGCCGCTCCGCGAGATCAGCCGCAAGGTCGAGCAGCTCGAAGCGCTCGGCTGGCGCGAGGACTATCGGGTCGACACCGCCGAGACGCGAGCGCTGCTCTGGTAGGCCTGCACCTGGACTGTCGGCGTTTGGCGCCGGCGTGGGCGTTCGTTCGCGAGTGCTAACGAACGAACTGCCGCTCGCCTAGGGATACGGCCCCGATCGTGGCGTCGGACCGCGTCTTCGCGTGCCTGGCCGGTCCCTTCAGCTGTCGGGGCCTTGAAGCGGCATGCGACGCGATCGGCGATAAGTGTCCAGATCCCGAAGCCGCTATGACCCGCGCAGGCCGCTCGCCGCCCGCAGCGAAAGGCGGAGGGCCGCTCGCAGGCGGCCCTCCGTAGAGACCGGCGCCTTCTTAGGCGTGGGCCAGTGCGGGAATCGCTCCCAGCTGCTGCATCATCCCGAAGGTGTCCCAGTTCTGGAACTCCTCGACGATCTTGCCGCCCTCGAGCCGCGAGATCGTGAGGCCCGAGACGGTCACTTGCTTGCCGGTGGGCTCGATGCCCATCAGCTCGCCCTCATGGGTGCCGCGCCCGCTCCAGCGGGTCGCGACCAGGTCACCCTCGGCGATCTGCTGCTCGACCGTGATCCGCGCGTCGGGGAACGCTGCGCGGTAGGTCGAGATGAACTCCTTGACGCCTTCCGGGCCGCGGAGCGGCTCCGGATTGGCCGGATCGTGTCCGATGTAGTCACTCGCCACGAGGTCGTCGACGACGGCGAGGTTCCCCTTCCAGGGCTCCTCGAAGACACGGCGGATGATCCTCTTGTTCTGTTCCGAGGACATTTGGTCTCCTTTCCTCGGCTGGTAGCACCCGCGCGGCCAGACGGGCCTCGCGGGGCTGATCCCGAAGGTCCCTCAGGAGAGGCACTTTCGCGACAAAGAGGAGAGGAAGCGCAGCGCCCCTTTAGGCTTCGGGCGTCGAGAATCGTCTTCTCGCTGCTGGGACCACGGTACAGGGTCCGGCGAGCGCGTGCGGGACGAAACGCGAAAACGGCGTCGTAGATATCCCGGAAATTGCGCCTTCCTCGGGAAGTCGCATCCGATCGCACCCAACCACGTCTCGGCCGGCTCCAGCCGCTCGTCCCGCGAACCGCATCCGCGCCTATACGGTCATGTCCACCGCGACCAGACCCTTCTCTCGAGAGCAAATCGGCTTCCATGCTCCGGCGGGAGTCCCGCGCCGGGCGACGTGGGGCTGATCGTCAACCTCGGGCCTCCGTTTCCCGCTGCCCTCCGCGGGGAGCCGACAGGACGGTGGAGCACCCGGGTGGGCGCCGGGCTTCCGGGGATAGTGCTCACACTGAAGCGCCGCCCTTGTGAAAACGTCCTCGGGCGGCGCTTCGCAGTTCGTCCCAGCCTCGGCTGGGCCTCGACCGGCTTCGGGCTGCGCGAAAGCTCTCGCCAACTGCCTGGAAGCTGGGCCTCTGAGACAGCTGCAGCCGCCTCTGACGCTGAACGCTCATGCTCCGCATTCTCGCGCGCGACACCCCGTGCCCGGTTGACTTCCTCAATCGCAGCTTCGACTTCGGCGCAAACCTCAGCCTCGCGCCCTTGCTCGACGCCGTAGAGCGACACCGTCATTCCAAAGCGGTGTATGCGCTCAACTCCAATACCTGCCAGGCCGGGCTCGAGCACTTGTTGAAGCTCAAAGCAAGTGAACGCCCTCGAGCGTGAACTTCACCACGAAGGGGTCAGAGCCTGCCGCCGAGTGTTGGATCTCCGGATCGATGTCGGCCAGCCTCAACTCGCCATCCCTCGCCGCGGACTCAGGGGTGATGGTGGCCATTTGTGGCCTCCTTCGTATCGATGCCCCGGGCCGACCCGAGGGCGCTCCCCTGGCGGGCGAGGAATCTGAGCCAGAAGACGTAGACCACGTCTACACGTTGCCATACCTCCGCGACGACGATCGCCCGGTTCGAGCCGACTGGGTGCCTGACGGGTGGCCACGGCGGAAGTTGAGGCATCGTTGGGGGACCGACCGCTTCGGAGAGTCTCCTCCAGCGATGCGCGGGGGGATCGGACGGCCGGACGCGCTAACCTCCTAGCACATGACTGACGAGAAGCACGAGCAACAGCGCGCTGACCGAAATCATGAGCGGTCAGAGGAGGCCCATTGGCAGGTGGCCGAGGCTGGCGTTGAGGAAGAGGAACGGCTGTCAGAAGCCGCCCGCCAGTCCGACAAGCAGCAGGACGACTGGGAGAACGAGGGTGGCGCGCTCGACCGGGAGCGGGAGCCGACCACCGAGTAGGGCTACGAGATTCCCGTCCGGAAGCGGGAGGACTTCTTCGGGAACCTCAAGAAGATCAGCGAGCCGGAAAGAGAGTAGAGGGCGCTGCAGGGCTCAGCCCGCCCGGACCTTTTCCGACGAAGATGCTCGTTCGTCCGACCTGTGCATCCTCGCCACGTCGCGCTTGCCGGAGCTCGAGCCGTCCGCTCGCGGCCCAGGCTGCTCCGGCTTAGCAAGAGGCTGGCCCCACAGTCGGATCCGTTCGCCTCATAGGTATGGTCTGACAGGCCTCTGCCTGCTTTGACCGCTCGCCGATCGCGAGCGTGGCGAGGACACGGTTCGCCTCGGCGAGCGTGGCCGCGTCGGGGCTGGGAGTCCCGACGCCGACCCAGAGTCAGACTGCGGGACGCTCGGGAGAGAGAGAGAGGAGAGGCGAGCGATCCTCTGAACCCGCTCGAACCCTAGGTCTCCAACTGGGGAAGTCGTGCCCCGCGCGTGGCGCCACTAACGTTCGCGGCGCGATGCCGATTCCGCCGTATGAGGGACG
>JBOHAD010000018.1:0-39167 GCA_050697555.1 Gaiellaceae bacterium
TCGCGCGCGACGAGCGCAAGCGGGGCCTCTCCGTTCCCTCGCTTCCCTGCCCGTCGCTGGTCGTCTACGGGAAGGACTTCCCCGACGAGCGGGGGGCGAGGATCGCCGGCCTCTACGGCTCGGACCAACTGGCCTTCGACGATCTCGACCATTGGGGCCTCGTCCTGGATCAGCGCGTCCCGGAGGCGCTCGCCCGCTCGCTCGGCGTCGCCGGAGGAGCGGGGTGAGACGCTACTTCGGCACAGACGGCGTTCGCGGTGTCTTCGGCGAGGACCTGACCGAGGATCTCGTCGAGCGGCTCGGCCGTGCCTTTGCCGTCTGGAACGACGGCGACGAGATCCTGCTTGGCCGGGATACGCGAGCTTCGGGCGCTGCTCTCGAGCGCGCTCTCGCGCATGGGCTCGCGTCCGGTGGGGCGCAGGTCTACCTCGGCGGCGTGCTTCCGACCCCGGCCGTCGCATTGCTCAGTCGGGCCGCCGGCGCTGTCGTCTCCGCCTCGCATAACCCTCCCGAGTACAACGGAATCAAGTTCTTCCACCAGGGGCTGAAGCTGACCGACGACGAGGAAGAGAAGGTGGAAGCGGTGCTCGACGAGCCGACGTTCGCCGAGGGATCGATTGCCGAGACGTTCGGCCACCAGGGGCGCTACGTCGAGTACGTCGCCGAGCAGTTCGGCGCGCCGCTCGGCGGTCTCCGCGTGGCCGTCGACTGCGCCAACGGCGCCATGTACGAGGTGGCGCCCGCGACATTCGAGCGCCTGGGCGCCGACCTGGTCCTCATCGGCAACCAGCCTGACGGCGCGAACATCAACCAGGGTTGCGGAGCCACCGACCTGGCCCTGCTCTCGCGCACCGCCCGCGAGCAGGACGTCGATCTCGGCGTCGCGTTCGACGGGGACGGCGACCGCATGCTCGCCGTCGACGCCGAGGGGAACGAGCTCGACGGCGACGAGATCCTGGCGATCCTCGCCGTCCACCTCGGCGTCGATCTCGTCGCCGTCACGCAGATGACCAACCTCGGCTTCCACCGGCTCATGGGCGACCGCGGGATCCGGGTCGTCACGACGGACGTCGGCGACCGCTACGTGCTCGAGGCCCTGCGCCGGAAGGGAGGGGTGCTCGGCGGGGAGCAGTCCGGCCACCTGATCTACCTCCGGGGGCACACGACCGGAGACGGCCTCGCCGCCGCGCTCCTCCTCTGCCGTGCCGTCGTCGAGCAGGGGCGTCCGTTATCTGAAATGGCAACAATCATGGAGAAGTATCCGCAGGCGAAGGCCAACGTTCTCGTGAAGCGCAAGGAGCTTCCGGAGAGCCTTCTCGCCGAGATCGAGCGCGTCAGCGCCGATCTCGGCGAGCAGGGCCGCGTCCTCGTCCGCCCCTCGGGAACGGAGCCCGTCGTGCGCGTGCTCGCGGAGGCGGAAACCCCCCAAATTGCACAGGATTTGTGTGCTACCATCGTGTCTCTCGTGCAACGAGAGCTCGGCTGATCGGCCGGGCTTCTGTTTTTCAAGAGGTACCTCAGGGAACGAACGGGCGTAAAAGGGCGTACGTAGGTCGTCAGGTCGGGTCGGGACCCCGCAGGCGCTGGAGAAAGGGGCTTCGGGTGTGCGGAATCATCGGATACGTAGGCTCGAGGACGGCGAAAGACCTCCTGCTCCACGGGCTCGAGCGCCTCGAGTACCGCGGCTATGACTCCGCCGGCATCTGCCTCGTCGAGGACGAGGGCCTCGACTACGTCCGCGCGGTCGGCAACCTCGACCAGCTGAAGGAGGCGGCCGGCCTGAACGGCTCCCTCTCGACCACCGGCGTCGGCCACACCCGCTGGGCCACGCACGGGAAGGTCTCCTACGAGAACGCGCACCCGCTCACGGGCTGCGCCGAGGACGAGGTCGCCGTCGTGCTGAACGGGATCGTCGAGAACTTCCGCGAGCTGCGCGAGTCGCTCGCCGTCGAGGGGCACGGCTTCACGTCCGAGACGGACGCCGAGGTCGTCGCGCACCTCGTCGAGCGCCATTACGACGGCGACCTCGTCGACGCGGTCAAGAAGACCTACCGGGAGCTCGAGGGCCACTTCGCCTTCGTCGTCGTTCACCGCGACCATCCCGACTTCCTTGTGGGGGCGAGGCTCCAGTGCCCGCTCGTCGTAGGCGTGGGGGAGGGCGAGATGTTCCTCGCCTCGTCGATCGCCGCGTTCCTACGTGAGACGCACCGCGTCAAGCTGATCGAGGACGGCGAGATCGTGGTCATCACAGACGACGGCGCGCGCTTCGAGCCCGTCGGCGGAAGCGCTCCGCGGGACCGCGACGAGCTGGAGGTCGACTGGGACGACGAGGCGGCCGAGAAGCAGGGCTACGAGACGTTCATGCTCAAGGAGATCTACGAGCAGCCGCAGGCCGTCGCCGACACGATCGGGGAGCGGCTCCGCGGGGGCGTGCTCGAGCTCGAGGACATCGGGCTCACGGACGTGGAGGTCCAGAACCTCCGCCGCATGGTCGTCCTCGCCTCGGGCACCGCGTACCACGCCGGCGTCGTGGGCCGCTACGTCGTCGAGGAGTGGGCACGCCTCCCGTGCGAGCCCGACATCGCCAGCGAGTGGATCTACCGGAACCCGGTGCTCACGAAGGACACCCTCGTCGTCGGCATCTCGCAGTCTGGTGAGACGCGCGACACGCTGCACGCCGTTCGGCTCGCGCGGGAGACGGGCGCGCGGACGATCGGGATCACGAACCTCATGGGAACGCAGATCTCGCGGGACGTCGACCACGTGCTCTACACGCGGGCCGGCATGGAGGTGAGCGTCGCCGCCACGAAGACGTTCACGGCCCAGGTGACGCTCCTCTACCTGCTCGCGCTCAGGCTCGCCCAGGTGCGGCGGACGCTGCCGGAGGCCGAGATCGCCGGCCTCCTCGCCGAGGTCGAGGCTCTCCCCGGCAAGATCAGCGCCTACCTGGACGGCGACCATCCGATCGACGAGATCGCGCAGCGCCACCACATGAAGCCGTTCTTCCTCTACCTCGGGCGCCACATGGGCTTGCCGGTCTGTCTGGAGGGCGCGCTCAAGCTGAAGGAGATCTCGTACATCCCGACCGAGGCCTACTCCGCGGGGGAGATGAAGCACGGGCCGATCGCGCTGCTCGACGAGCACACGCCGGTGGTCTGCGTGGCTACGGACGGACACGTCTACGACAAGGTCGTCTCCAACATCCAGGAGGTCCGGGCCCGCGGCGCCGAGGTGATCGCCATCGCCACCGACGGGAACGAGGACATCCAGCACCACGCGGACGACGTCGTCTACGTGCCCCGGACGCACCCCTTCCTCCAGGCCGCGCTCGCGGTGATCCCGCTCCAGCTGCTCGCGTACCGGATCGCCCGACTCCGCGGCATGAACGTCGACCAACCGCGCAACCTGGCGAAGACGGTCACGGTCGAGTAGCTCTCCCCGAAGCCCGCGCTCCTTGACACGCGGAGGAGTCGCGGTCATTGATGGGCGCCACCGAGCCGTCGTCTTCCCAGGAGGTGCTCTCCGATGACAGGTCGACTCAGCAGGTGGCTCCTGCTCATGCTTGCGCTCGCCGCCTTGGCCCCGGCCACGGCGGGCGCCGAGATCGCGCCGCCCTGGTGCGGCACGCCGGAGTTCGACGCCGCCGAAAACCTCCCGGACGGCACGGAGCCCGGCGACCCCGTCGGCAGCTTCCCGCACATCCCGTACTACGCGATCGGATGCACCCTGGAGGAGCTCCGGGCCGAGAGCGACGGACGGATGACCGTGGAGCTGGCGGGCCGCTCGGCGACGGGGCGCGAGATGTTCCTCGTCGTCTTCAACGCGCTCGACACGCGACAGCAACGTCAGGATTTCCGCGCGTGGGAGCAAATCCGGAAGCTGGCGCTCGGCGATCCTGCGCGGGCGCAGGAGCTGCTCGAGCGCGAGGGCGACGACGTAAAGGTGCCGATCTACGTCCAGGGCGGCATCCACGGGGACGAGTACGAGGGCGTCGACTCGAACATGCGCGTGATCGAGAAGCTCGCCCTGACGCCCTACGGCGCCGACCCGGCCGTAGACGAGGCCCTCGACCACTCGATCCTGATCTTCAACGTGATCCAGAACCCCGACGGCCGGGTTGCGGGAACCCGCGCCAACGGCAACGGCTTCGACCTCAACCGTGACTTCCTGACCCAGTCCCAGTCCGAGACCCTGGCCTCCGTGAGCATCATGCAGGAGTGGATCCCGCCCGAGGTGCTCGACCTCCACGGGTACTTCACGCCGACCCTCATCGAGGCGACGACGAAACCACACAACCCGAGCATCGAGTACGACCTCTGGCTCAAGTGGAACCAGCCCCGGATCGACGCGAACGAGGCCGCGCTGAACGCGGCCGGCTACGAGGTGCAGCGGCCGATCAACGACTGGTGCTCCGATGCCGGCCTGCCCCCTTGTCCTCCGGGCGAGACGCAAGGGCCCGCCGTCGCCGAGGGCTGGGACGACTGGGGGCCGTTCTACACGCCCATGTACGCGCAGCACATCGGCCTGGACGGCTCCACCGTCGAGATGTGCCGGAGCGAGAGCCAGTGCGGCGGTCGCGCGGGCGCGGCGGAGATCCAGGAGATCACGACCTGGTCGACCGTCGACTACGTGGTCGACCATCGCGCGGACATGCTCTTCGACGAGCTCGAGATCTACCGCCGCGGGGTCACCGACGCACCGCGGCCCGAGTGCTGTCCGCCTCCCTTCGACGTCGACAACAACTGGATGCTCGACTACCCGCAGGCGTACGTGATCCCGGTCGGCGAGGGGCAGCGGAGCGACCCGGAGGCCAACCGTCTGGTGGAGTGGCTTCTCTTCAATGGCATCGAGGTCGAGGAGCTGAAGCAGGACTACGCGTTCGGCTCGCAGACATTCGAGAGGGGCTCGTACGTCGTCTGGCTCGCTCAGGCGCGGCGTGGCCTGCTGGACACGGCGCTCAGCATCGGCGTGGACGTCTCGGCGCGGATCAACCGCCTCTACGCACCTCCGGGAGCATGGAGCCACGGCTACCTCTGGGGCGCCGACATCGTCACGATCGGAGACGACGCGGCGTTCTCGCCGCGGACGAACAGCGTGAAGAAGCCGAGCCGCCTCCGCGGGGGCGTCGAGCCTGGGCGGCCGACCCGCTACGTCCTCGAGATCGACTCGCCGACGGCGGTGCGGGCACTCAACCGGCTCACGAGCGAGGGCGTCTCGGCGCAGCTCGCGCTCGAGTCGTTCTCGGCTCCGAACGGGGGAACGTACCCGGCCGGAAGCGTGATCTTCGAAGGCGACCCGGCGACGCGGGTGAAGCTGGCCGCGGCCGGGCGGGAGAGTGGCATCTGGTTCCGCCGGCTCGACAACGCCTCGCTGCCTGCGCTCGACCCGATCGAGGGCGTGCCGCGGATCGCCGTCCTGACCGGTGCCGTCAACCAGGACATCTGGTCGCTTCGGGATCTCGGGTTCCCGGCCGACCCGGTGTCGACCTCGTCGGGAGGCGCCCTCAACAACCCGGCCGGGCCGAACCCGCTGGACGACTACGACGTCGTCTACAACACCGGCGGCTGGCCGGGCGGCGCGACGGCGCGGCAGCGGCTGACGACGTTCATGAACGGCGGCGGCGGCTATATCGGCGCCGGCTCGAACGGAGCGAACTTCCTGAGCGCCGCGAACTCGGGACAGCTCCCCGGCCTCGTGCCCGGCAGCAGCTCCGGCGGCGGCCAGAGCGGCATCTTCCACTGGGAGAACACCGGCGGGCCCGACAGCGTCATCGTCGGCGCGTACCCGGGCCAGGACACGCTGATCATGGATCCGCCGACCTGGTTCTCGGCCGTGCCGGCCGGCGCGAACGTGGACGGCCGGCTGCTCGGCGACACGACGAGCATGTTCGCGGCCGGGCTCTGGAGGCTGCCACGCGACCCGGCGGCCGAGGGAGCGGCGGTCATCGTCCACGCACCGAGCTCGGCGCCCGGCAGCGCGGCGCGGATCACGGCGTTCGCCATGAATCCGCTCTACCGGGCGGATCCGGAGCGAGAGTGGCCGATGGTGGCCGAAGCGGCCTACTGGGCGGATCAGTAACGGGCGCCGCGAGTGAGCGAGGGGCGGGACATCCCGCCCCTCGCGCTTCTCTATCCGTGCGACGAGGCGCCGGCCACGTGGTTGAGCACGTGGACGTAGCGGAGAGCCATCGCGGCGCCGAGGATGAGCGGAACCGTGGCGAGATAGAAGACGCCCGCAGGCCCGAGCGCCGAGCCGAGCGTCCGGAGGAACCCGGGATGGGGGTTCGAGACGGGAACGACCGGCAGTGGCGGATGGACGATGCGGAGGAGCGTCATCGTCCCGGTGTTGAGGAGGCTGACGAAGAGTGCGAGCTTGACGATCAGGATGCCCTCGTACAGAAGCCCGTACGGGATGTCCGCGAGCTCCTCCCACTGTGAAGGCGTGTACGCCAGCGGGAAGGGAGTCACCTCGAGCATGTTGTAGATCCCCGTCGCGACGATGGCGAGGACGAGGCTCCAGTGGACCCAGGCCCCCCAGCGCCGGTAGCCGTCGGCGAGGCGGCGACGCGCCGTCTCGGCGAGAACGCCCGGACGCGTGGAGAGCGCGACCGCCATGACGAGGACGCCGACGATCCAGCCCATGGCGGCCAGGCTGTGGATCCAGAGCACCGCCATGCGCACGTAGTCGCCCCGGACGAGCTCGTCGTCGGCTGTAGCGGCGAGGGGGGTCAGCTCGCCGCCGTGGCCGCCTCCGTGCGCCTCCTCCGTCGTCGTCCCGGCCCCGCCGGCGGCGTCGTCTTCGACGGGATCGATCTGGACGGGGAGTGCGGCTCGCGCCGTGACGACCTTCTTTCCGCTCACCGTGATGCGGATCTGCCAGTCGCCCGCGGCCACGAAGGTGATCCGAGCCCGGTGGAGCGCCGGCCGCACCTCGGACAGCCGCACGCGAGGCGTCTCCATGCCGTGCCCGGGCATCTCTCCAACGGCCACGACAGTTGCGCCTCTGACGGGGTCGCCGCTGTCGCGGTCGGTGAGGCGGACGCTGAGCGTGCGGACGAGTCCCGCCTCGTCGCTCAGCCCCGCCGCGATGCGCGGCTCCGCCTTGCCGTCTCGGTGCGCGGCGGCGGGACTCGCGGCGACCAGGAACGCCCCGACCACGAGGGCCCAAACAAGGGGGCGGAGACCCATGGAGATTCCCATGGTAGGGACTTCGAGCGATCTCTCGCGACGGTTTAAGCCCCGTCCGGCGGGCGGCGCAGCCTCTTGACGTCGCCGCGGCGCCGCTTGCCCGCGAGCCGCCGCTCCCGGGACGCCCGGGTCGGCGCCGTCGGCTTGCGCCGCCGCTCCGTCTTCAGCCCTTCCGCGAGGGCGGCCGCCAGCCGTTCGAGCGCTGTCTCCCGGTTGCGCCACTGGCTCCGCTCGTCCTGGGCGACGGCGCGCACGACGGGCCCGGTCCGGGCGAGCAGGCGCCGCTTCTGCGCGTCGCGCAGGGTGGCCGAGGCCTCCACGTCGAAGACCGCCTCGACCCGCGTCTCCGTCTTCTGGGCGTGCTGACCGCCCGGGCCGCTCGAGCGCGAGAAGCGAAGCTCGATCTCGGTCAGGGGAATCGCGAGGCGTCGGTTCACCCGAATAGACTCGGGGCTGCTCATGGCCGCGATTCTCCTCGACATCGACGGCGTGCTGCACGTCTCCGGCGAGGCCATCTCGGGCGCCCCCGAGGCGGTGCGCGAGCTTCGCGCGGACGGGCACCGGCTCCGTTTCGTCACCAACAACACGACTCGAGCCCGGAGCCGCTTGGCGGAGGAGCTGGCCGAGCTCGGCTTCGAGCTGGAGGAGGAGGACCTCGCCACCACGGCGCACGCCGCCGGAAGGCTGCTCGACGGCGAGCGTGTGCTGGCGCTCACGATGGCGGCCGTCCGGGAGGATCTCGCGCGCAGCGTCGAGCTGGTCGACGACGGGGCGGACGTGGTGCTCGTCGGCGGTGCGGACGAGACGGACGAGACGGGTCGCGTCTTCGCGTACGAGAACCTCAATCGGGCCTTCGCCGCCCTCGAGAGCGGAGCGCGCCTCGTGTGCCTGCACAGGAACCGCTGGTGGCAGACCTCCCGCGGTCCGCTCCTCGACGCGGGCGCCTTCGTCGCGGGGCTCGAGTATGCGGCGGGCGTCGAGGCGGTGGTCGTCGGCAAGCCCACCCGTGCCTACTTCGACGCCGCGCTCGCCGGCCTGGGCGCCGGGCCGGGGGAGGCGTGGATGGTCGGGGACGACGTGGAGGCGGACGTCGGCGGCGCCAAGGCGGCCGGCCTCAGGGGCGTGCTCGTGCGCACGGGGAAGTTCCGGGAGGAGGCGCTGGCCCGCGCGGATCCGCAGCCGGACGGCGTCGTGGACTCGATCGCCGACGTGCCCGCCTTCTTGCGGGAGACGGCGGCGTGAAGGTCGGGCTCGACGTGATCGAGATCGAGCGAGTCCGCCGCGCGCTCGCGCGCTATCCGCGGTTCCGCGAACGCTGCTTCACGGCCGCGGAGCGCGCCTATTGCGACTCGCGGCCCAACCCCGCCCAGCACTACGCGGCCCGCTTCGCCGGGAAGGAAGCGGTCGGCAAGGCCCTCGGCTTCGGCGTCGCGCGGGCGTTCGCCTGGCAGGACGTCGAGATCGCCGGCCGGCCCAAGCCGGCCGTTGCCCTCTTCGGGCGCATGGAGGCGTGGTCGCGTCGCGTCGACGCGGGCACGATCGACCTCTCGATGACCCACTCCGAGGGCATCGCCGCCGCCGTCTGCGTCGTCGCCGATGGAGGCTGACCCGCTCTACACGGCCGCCGAGATGCGCGCGGCCGAGGAGGCGTACGAGGGCCCCACGCTCGAGCTGATGGAGCGAGCCGGAAAGGCGTCGGCGGAGGCGGCGCTGCGAGCGTGGCCGGACGCGCGACGCATCGCCGTCTGGTGCGGCACCGGCGCGAACGGCGGCGACGGGCTCGTCGTCGCGCGCGAGCTCCACGCGGCCGGCCGGGAGGCGGTCGTCCGCGTTCTCGGCTCCGAGGAGAAGCTGAGGGACGACGCGGCCGAGAGCCTCCGCCGTGCCCGCGAGGCGGGGGTCGCGTTCGTCGACGACCAGGTGCCCGCCGACCTCGTCGTCGACGCCCTCTTCGGAACCGGTTTCTCGGGGCCCGCCCGCCGCGCGGCGGCCCGCTGGATCGAGGAGATGAACGCGGCGGAGGCGCCTGTCCTCGCCGTCGACCTGCCGTCCGGGATCGACGCCTCCACGGGCGAGGCCGCCGGTCCGGCCGTGCGCGCCGAGCGGACCGTCACCTTCCATGCCCTCAAGGTCGGGCTCGCGGTCGCGCCCGGGCGCTTCCACGCCGGCCAGGTCGAGGTGGCGGACATCGGCCTCTCGCGCTCGGAGACGCAGACGATCCTCGTCTCCAGGGAGATCCTGGAGCTCGTTCCCCGCCGGGGGCCGAGCGACAACAAGTACAGCTCGGGCTCCGTGCTCGTCGTGGGCGGCTCCGTCGGCAAGACCGGCGCGCCCTCGCTGACGGCGGAAGCGGCGCTGCGCGCAGGAGCCGGCATCGTGACGGCCTGCGTCCCGCGCTCGCTCAACCTCGTCTTGGAGCAGCGCCTCGTCGAGGTGATGACCCTGCCCTGCCCGGACGAGGACGGCTTCCTGACCCCCGGCGCCGCCGACGCCGTCCTCGAGGCGGCGGAGCGGGCGGACGCGATCGCGCTCGGGCCGGGGCTCGGCCGGACGGAGGGGGTTCGCGGGCTCGTCGGCTTCCTCCTCGACCGGGTCGAGAAGCCGGTCGTCCTCGACGCGGACGGGCTCTGGGCGCTCGCCGGCCATCTCGACTGGGTGTTCGCGCGCGACAGGCCGACGGTGCTCACGCCCCATGCCGGCGAGCTCGGCCGCCTGCTCGGCCGAAGGTCCGAGTGGGTCAGCGCGCGCCGGCTGAAGGCGGTGGAGGCGGGTGCCGCCGAGGTCGGCGCGACGGTGCTCCTGAAAGGGGCGGACACGCTCGTGGCCGCGCCCGGGCGAGGCGTTCTCGTCTGCGACCTCGGCAACCCGGGGCTCGCCACGGCGGGCACCGGCGACGTCCTCACCGGCGTCGTCGCGGCCTTCCTGGCCAAGGGGATGGAGCCACGGCTCGCGGCCGGGGCCGCCGCGGCGGCGTGCGGCGTCGCAGCCGGGTTCGCGGGGGAGCGGCACGGCCAGGCGGGCATGATCGCGCGCGACGTCGTCGAGGCGCTCTCGCCCGCCCTGTCCTAGAGAGATGATTGATCGAAAATTGAACGGAAACCGTGGCACCGCCGGATGACGCCCGTGACACGTCGCCTGACACCACGCTCGTTCCTCACCCGTACCTTCCAGGTACGGGCTGCGGATGATCGCGGCGTCAGGCTTGGTCACGGACGCCCCCGCCGGCACCACACTTTCCGATCAACCATCTAGACGTGAGCCGGTCGACGATCACGATCGATCTCGGCGCCCTGCGGCGGAACGTCGCTCGGCTCCGGGAGGCAGCCGGGACCGCCGAGGTCTGGGCCGTCGTCAAGGCGGACGCGTACGGGCACGGGGCGCCGGCCTGCGCCCGCGCCGCGCTCGAGGCGGGCGCCGCAGCGCTCTGCGTGGCGACGGCGGCCGAAGGGGCCGAGCTTCGGCGAGCGCTCACGCGCGCTCGCATCCTCGTCATGAGCCCGCTCGAGCCGGGCGACGAGGAGCGGGCCCGCGACGCGCGTCTCGAGGTGGCCCTCTCGACGCCCCAGATCCCGGCCGGCCTCCCCGTGCACGTGAAGGTCGACACGGGCATGGGCCGCTTCGGCATGTCCGCCGAGGAGGCCCTGGCGCTCCCGCGTGACCGTGTCGTGGGGCTCATGAGCCACCTGGCGACGGCGGACGAGCCCGACGAGAGCTTCGCCCGCGAGCAGGTCGAGCGCTTCCGGGCCCTCGCCGAGGAGTTTCGCGGCGTGACCGCGCACCTCGCCAACAGCGCCGCCGCGCTCCGCTTCCCCGAGGCGCGCTTCGACGCCGTGCGCTGCGGGATCGCCCTCTACGGCCTCTCCCCGTTCGGCGACGACCCTGCCCACCACGGCCTCCAGCCCGTCCTCTCCTGGCGGAGCCACGTGGCGCTGGCGAAGACGCTCGCCCCCGGGGAGAGCACCGGCTACGGCCGCCGCTTTGCCGCCGACCGCGCGACCCGGATCGGCATCGTCCCCGTCGGCTACGCGGACGGCTTCCGACGCGGGCTCAGGGGGACGGAAGTGCTCGTCGGGAGCTCGCGCCGGCGGGTCGTCGGCACCGTCTCCATGGACTCCTTCGCGGTCGAGCTCGAGGACGAGCCCGCGGGGGCGCCGGTGACCCTGATCGGCGAGGGAGTCCTCGCCGAGGAGCACGCCGCCCGCCTCGGCACGATCAACTACGAGATCACTTCCGCGATCAACCGGGACCCGCTGCGGGCCGAGGTCGTGGTCGTCGATGGATGAGCTCATCAGGAGCGCGGTCGGGAGCGAGCCCGCCTGGGTCGTCGGCGGGGCGTTGCGCGACGAGCTCCTGGGCCGCGACGTCGTCGACGTGGACGTCGCCTGTGCCGATCCCGAGCTCGCCGCGCGGCTGTACTCCCGGCTCGCGGGCGGCGCCGTCTTCCCCCTCTCCGAGCGCCACGGCGCCTGGCGGGTGGCGCTCGCGAGCGGGAAGACCGTCGACTTCACGCCGCTTCGGAACGGGATCGAGGACGATCTCGCGACCCGGGACTTCACGGTCAACGCGATGGCGCGGCCGGTCGGCGGCCGCGAGCTCGTCGACCCGCTCGGCGGGCGCCCCGACCTCGAGGCGGGCCGTCTCCGCGCCGTCTCGCCGGACATCTTCGCCGACGATCCGGTTCGCCTCCTCCGCGCCGTGCGCCTCGAGGACGAGCTCGGCTTCCGGCTCGACGACGAAGGGGAGCGGCTCCTGCGCCAGTCCGTCGTGCGCGCCGCCGAGCCGGCGGGCGAGCGCCTCCTGGGCGAGCTCGAGCGGCTCTCCCCGGACGGGTTTCGGCGCGCTGAAGAGCTCGGTCTCCTGCGACCGCTCGGGGGCTCCCTCGAGCGGCTCGACGCGGTGGATCTCGTCGATTCTCCCGGATTCCTGCTCGTCGTCGTCTTCGGCGAGAACCTCGAGCGGTACCCCATCTCGAGGGAGCTGGCCAGGTTCGCCAGGACGCTCCTCTCGGCGGAGCGTCCGGCCGGCGACTCGCCGAGGCAGATTCATCGGTTTCGCCGCCGCACGGAGCCGTGGGCGCTCTCGGCCCTTGCCTTCCTGGGGGCACCGGATCTCTACGAGGCCGTGCGCGCGGCCCGCGCGAGCGACCCGCCCCAGCCGCTCCTGCGGGGAGACGAGCTGGGCGTTCCTCCCGGCCCCGAGGTCGGCCGGCTGCTGGAGCTCGTCGCCGAGGAGCGGGCGGCGGGAACGATCTCGACGCGTGAGGAGGCGCTCGCGCTCGTCAAGCGAGAGCGGCGCGACGGTGCTAGCTCGTCCACTTGATGGTGCAGCCGACCGGAGGCGTCTCGGTCACGTCAGGCCGGGCTCCCGCGAGTGCGGCATAGAGCGCGGGGCGGAGGTACGGCTCGGCCCCGCCCGGGTCGGTGTGATCCGAGTCGGGCGCGCCGTGGTAGACGAGCCGGTGCTCGGCGTCGAACACGAAGACCTCAGGCGTGCGGGCAGCGCCGTAGGTCCGCGCGACCTCCTGGGACTCGTCGTAGAGGAACGGAAAGACGAAGCCCTTCTCACGCGCCCGTTCCTTCATGTCCTCGAATGAGTCGCCCAGGTAGCCCGCGTTCGGGTTCACGGCGACGAGACCGGCGCGCCCCTCGTAGTCGCGGGCGGCCCCGTTGAGGCGGTCCTCCCAGGCAACCACGTACGGGCAGTGGCAGCAGGAGAAGACGACGGCGACCGGCCCGCCCTCGTAGTCGGAGAGCGAGTGGCTTCCGCCGTCGACGCCGGGCAGGTCGAAGGACGGGGCCGCATCGCCGAGCTTCAGGCTGGCCATGCAGCCATGCTATAGGGGTGCCCGATCTCTACGACGCCGTCGCCCACGGGATGTGGGCCTACAGCAACGCCGCCTTCCGGGTGGAGATCCTGGGCCCGAAGCTCGAGCTCGAGCCCGGCACGGTCATCCTCGTGACGCACCGGCGGGAGACGGACGTGCCGCTCGTCTGCCCGCCGCTCTACTTCGGCGCGAGCATGCGCACGAACAAGCCCGGGCGCATGAGCTTCGCCGCGCGCGACGACATGTTCCTGCCGGGATTCTTCGCCGGCTTCCCGCCCGACTTGCCGCTTCCGGCGCGACGCCTCCTCTACCGGGTCGGCGTCGCGCGCTGGCTGCCCGTCGTCAAGGTGTATCCGATCAGGAGCGCCCGCGTCGCCCGTCTCGGGGAGGTGCTGCGCGCCCGCCCGGACGCGCCGCTCGCGGAGCTCCTCCCGGCGGAGGCGGAGGCCGCCTTCCGGGTCCGCGCGACGGAGGCGAGCCTGCCCCCGCCGAACCGGGCCGGGGACGTCCTCCGGGGTGACTACGCGGACCTCCTCTGGCGCGCGGTCTCGCCCGGGGACGGCGTCCTCGACGGGCTCGACGAGTTCTGGAGCAGGCGCGCGACCCAGGCGACCGGCGACTTTCGCGCCCTGGTCGAGATCCTCCGCCGGCCCGGCACGCTGGTCGTCTTTCCCGAAGGCCGCCCTTCCCCGGACGGGGAGATCGGCCCGATCCGCCCGGGCATCGGGGCGCTCCTCCGCCGCGGCCGTCCCGTGGCCATCCAGCCGCTCGCGCTCGCCTACGACCCGCTCGTGCGCGGCCGGACGAAGGTGCTCCTCTCGCTCCCCGAGCCCGTGTCGCCGCCCCAGGAGGACGTCGAGGCGGCGCTCCTCCGTCTCCTGCGGCGCTCGATGCCGCTCACCTGCGGCCAGCTCGTGGCCCAGCGGCTGCGCGCGGGCGCCGACGCCGATCCTGCCGGCCTCGCCGGCGAGCTCGCCGAAGCCGTGGAGGCCGCCCGTGACGAAGGGCGTCCCGTCGAGCCCGACCTCCTGACTGCGGACGGGCGCGGGCGACGGCTGGCCGAGGCGCTCAGCGTCGCCCCGCGCAGGCCGCGCGAGCTCGCGTTCCTCGCGCGCGAGTACGAGAGCGCGCGGGATCTCTAGCGCGACTCGGTCGCGGCCTCTTCCCGCCGGCGTCCGCGGAGCCGCGGAAAGGCGGGACGGACCATCAGCGCGCCGAGAAACGTGATCGGCAGCACGGTGACCGCGTGCACGGTGACGACGTACGCGGTCGCCGAGTCGAGCTCCACGTCGACCCCCTTGGCGGCGAGCAGGGTCAGGTAGTGGAACGTACCGATGCCGGCGGCGGTCGCCGGCACCGCGAGGGCGAGGTTTCCGATCCCCTCGAGGAGGAAGTACGCGCCGACCGGGAGGCCGAGGTCGAAGGCGTGCTCGCCGATGACGTAGTACATGGCGACGTCCGCGAGCCACATCGCGACCGAGGTCAGGACGACGGCCACGACCCGTTTGCGACCGCGGAAGGCGCCGAGCCCGTCCACGAAGTGCGCTGCCGCCCGGGTCGCCCGCGTGTGCCAGCGCACGGGGAGACGGCGGGTCCCCCGCCAGGCGAACCGCTCCGCGCGGTCGGGGTTGCGCGCCGCGAGCGCGACGAGAGCCACCCCCAGCGCCGTCCCTGACGACAGTGCGACGCCGGTCAGGAGCATCACGCCGCCCTCGCCGATCATCAGCGCACCCAGCAGGATCCACGTGGCGAGCACGACGCCGTCCAGCAGCCGCTCGGAGAAGAGCGTCCCCGCGCTCACGAACGCCGGGACGTGCCGCTCCCGCAGGGACTCGATGCGAAGGAGGTCGCCGCCGCGCGCAGGGAGGATGTTGTTCGCGCCGCGCCCCACCGCCACCGTCGAGAAGAGCTTGCGCGTCCCGATCCGGTAGCCCGCGCCGGCGAGCAGGTAGCGCCAGCGCAGAGCCATGATGGCGACGTTGGCGAGGACGAGCCCGAGGGCGGCGATCATCGTCCAGCCGGGAAGGGACGTGATCTCCCCCCAGCTCTCACCCAGGTCGACCTCTCGCAGGAAGAGCCAGAGGAAGGTGCCGGTAGCTGCGGAGCCGATGAGGACGCGGACGAGGTTGCGGCGCCACGCACGCATGTGAGGGGTAAGTATGCGCAGGCGATGCGGTTGCGGAGGAGGAACGCGCGCTTCTCGGGTCGCCGCGAGGTGGCGATCGGCCTCGGCGTGTACGCCGTCTACCTCCTGGCGAGCCGGCGGAAGCGCGGCGACGCGGCGCGCCTGCAGGCGGCCCGGAACGCCGAGCGGATCGTCACGCTCGAGCGTCGGCTCGGGATCCACGTCGAGCCGCAGCTCCAGGCGCTCCTGCTCCCCCGACGCCGGCTCGTCGCCGTTCTCAACGTCGCGTACGTGACGCTGAACGTCGGCCTCACGGTCGGCTGGCTGATGCGGCTCTTCCGGCGCCGCCACGCCGAGTTCCCCCGGCTGCGCCGGGCTGCGGTGCTCACCACGCTCGGCGCGCAACCCTTCTTCGTCCTCTTTCCCTGCGCGCCGCCGCGGACGCTCGACGGCTTCGTCGACACGATCGTCGAGGTGACCGGGCTCGATCTCGACAGAGGTCTGATCGCACAGCTCTACGACCCGCTCGCGGCCATGCCGAGCATCCACGTCGCGTACGCGGTGGTGACCGCGGCGGGGATCGCGGGGACGAGCGAGCGCCCGCTGGTGCGCGCTCTGGCGACCGGCTATCCGCCTCTGGTTGCCCTGATCGTCTTCGTCACGGCGAACCACTACGTGCTCGACGCCGTTGCCGGGGCGGCGCTCGGCGGCCTCGCTCTCAGGGTCTCCCGCGCGCTCGGGTAGCGAGGCGGGTGAGAGTCGACGGCGCCAGCGCCTGCGCTACGCCGGCGAGGCGCAGGTAACGGGGGAGGACGACCTCGGCGCGGCCGCGCTCGACCGCGGCCAGGACGGCGTCGGCCACCTGCTCGGGGCGGAGCACGACGCGCCCGGCGAGCGGGCGCTGGAGGAGCCGGCTCTGCGGGAAGCCGGGTGTCTCGACGGGGCCCGGACAGAGCGTGTGGACGCGGACGCCGCGCCGGCCGAGCTCGCCGGTGACGGCCCGCGAGAAGGCGAGCTGGGCGTGCTTCGCCGCCGAGTAGGGGCCCGAGGCGCCGTGTGCGACGAGGCCCGCCACGGAGACGACGTTGACCACGTCCGCCGGCGCGGCGGCCTCGAGGGACGGCAGGAACGCGCGAGTGCACCAGACGGAGCCGAGGTAGTTCGTGCGGATCACGGCCTCGATCCGCTCCGGCTCGACCTCGAGGAAGCTTCCGCGTCCGGGAATGCCCGCGTTGTTGACGAGCAGGTGTACTGCCGGATGGCGGGCAGCGACGCGGCGGGCGACGTCCTCGACCTGCGCCCGCTCGGCGACGTCGCACGGCTCGGCCTCCGCGCCGATCTCCACAGCCAGGGCCTCGAGCCGCTCCCGCCCGCGCGCGAGAAGAACGCAGCGCCAGCCGCGGCCGGCGAGGAGGCGTGCGACGGCGGCGCCGATGCCGCTCGAGCCGCCGGTTACGACAGCGACGCGAATGTCTCGAGAGTCCTCGGGTCGCCGTCGAAGACGTGGTGGGCGAAGGCCTGCACCCGGCCACATTAGACTGCCGCGGCCATGCCCGACTTCACCGGCAAGCGCGGGCTCGTCCTCGGCGTCGCCAACCGCCGCTCGATCGCGTGGGGGATCGCCCAGCGGCTCGCCGAGGGAGGTGCTCAGCTCGCCTTCACGTACCAGGGCGAGCGGATCGAGAAGAACGTGCGCGAGCTGGCGGAGTCGGTCTCGAGCCCGCTGGTCACCGAGTGCGACGTCCGCTCGGACGAGGGCCTCGAGCGCGTCTTCTCCGAGGTTGCGGACACATTCGGAGGCGAGCTCGACCTGCTCGTGCACTCCGTGGCCTTCGCCGACGCCCGCGACCTGGAGGGCCGCTTCACGGACACGCCGCGCGAGCGCTTCTGGCTCGCTCTCGACGTGAGCGCGTACTCGCTGGTCGCATGCGCGCGGGCGGCCGAGCCGCTCCTGGAGGCTGCCGGCGGCGGCTCGATCATGACGATGACGTACCTCGGCGGCGAGCGCGCGGTGCCGCACTACAACGTCATGGGCGTCGCCAAGGCGGCGCTCGACGCATCGGTGCGCTACCTCGCCTGGGATCTCGGTCAGAAGAACATCCGCGTGAACGCCGTCTCGGCCGGCCCCGTGCGGACCCTCGCCGCGCGCTCGATCGCGGGCTTCCCGACGATGGAGGCGATCGTCGAGGAGCGCGCGCCCCTCCACCGCCACATCGACCAGGGCGACGTCGGCGCCGCGGGCGCCTTCCTGCTCTCGGAGGAGGCCCACAACATCACCGGCACGACCTTGTACGTGGACTCCGGGTTCCACGCCATGGGTATGTAGGGACCGGCGACGTGTCGCCGGAAGACGCGCGGGAATCGCTTGTTCAAGCGGTGTGAGGGTTCTCTCAGGCCGCTTGGGATGCACATTCTCCCTGCGTGGGTAACCGTGACAGCTTCCGTCTGTTTTGCGCGGCTCGGCGGTGTGCGGAGAGCCTCGCGACCGCGCTGGTGTGGTCCCGGTGATGGCACGGCCGGCACTCGGCGGCTGCTCACTGCTCTCGAGTAAGTGCCCAGTCCGGTTCGTCGAACTCGAACTCGTCGCCTCGTCTGAATGCTTCGAGCTCCGAGTGAGGGTCGTTCTTGAAGCGCACGACGTCGAGCAGGCTGAGGATGGGGCGGGCGGCGTGGCCGGTGATGCTGGCCGGCACGTCCACGGCACTGATGGGCTCGAGAAGGTAGGGCGATCCGACCCGCGGGCCGAAGAGAACGACGTTGCGCGTTCCGGGCAGGGCGGCGCTGGGGACGACGATCCCGGAAACCTCGTCGCGCAGGCGCCCGCCGAGTTCCTGGCAGCGGCCGGGATCATCGGCGACCAGGCTGGATGCCTCGAGCCCGAAGTCGTCGGCGTTGGAGAGCGTCACCTCCAGCAACCCGTCGATCTCGAGGCGGAGCGCCCATATCCGCTGGCGCACATGGCGTACTTGCTCGGGTGAGCGGAGGTCGTTGGCGCGCATGAACTCGGCAAGAGGACCAAGGGGATGAAGACACAGATACTGAGTCGGGCTGTCCTCTTCCCCGGTGTGATATCGCCCGGGCTTCCGGGCCGGCTCGGTCCGCAGCGGATTCCCGTACGTGGAGAGGCGGTACCCGACCATGGTGAACGGGCCTGTTAGCTCGAGTAAGTGCTGCGCATGCTCCCGGCGATCGTCGTCAGCTGGGGCAGCCGGCCTGGCTCATCGAGAAGATCCAGAGGCCTCTGGCCGTCCAGGTCGTCGCGTGGCCAGCTGAACCATTCGACGGCACCGACAGGGGTCAGCGAGAAGCGAAGCTGGTTGATGATGCGGGCGACCGCCCGTACGCGGCGCGCATCCTCGCCTTCCGGCTGAGCCTGCTCGCGAGGCGAAGCCCACCGTTGAAACTTACGGAGGCCGACGCGAAGGAGGACGGCCAGCTGCGCCTGCGGAACCTCGGCCGTTTCCGCGAGCCAGCGTACGATCTCCTTGAGGGATCGCTCGTCGCTGACCGGCTCGCCTTCGGCAATAGCCGCGAATCCCTGGCGCAGACTCTCGAGCGCGATGCGGAGCTGGTCGCGTGCCTCCGGCTCATCGGGACGGCGTGTTGCCTCCTCAGCCTGGATGACGGCACGGTGGATGATCAGGACCAGGTACGGGTCAACCGCCTCCCAGCGGCTGATCGCCGTTTCTCTCGCCACCCCGGCCGCGATCTCACGGACGCCATCGGCCACCTCGGTCGGAATGGTCCGCTCACGTGCGAGCTCGTTGTTCAGGCGTGCGATCGCCTGCGCTGCGTCGGCGGGGCGGGCGATCTCTGTCACGGTGTCGAGGACGGCGGTCATCTGTCGTAAGCATACGACATTCTGATGACAGACGCCAGTCGCGTGACTACTAACTTCGCAACGAGAGCGCGACAGCCCGCCGTCGGGTGATCATGCCGCTCGGCCCAGTTCAAGAGCCCGCGGCCCGTCGACCTCCTCGAGCTCGTGACCGCCCTCGGCGATCATGTCGCCGAGCACTTCGGGACCGCCGTCGCGGCCATGGACGAGGCCGAGCAGGCGCATGGAAACGTCGCCGTCGAATGTATACATTTTGGCCGTGGCGGGAACTACCGTTGCGCCGGAGCTTGAGGCGGCGCGCGCCTTCGCAGGCCACGACGCGCCTTGAGACGCGTCCGTATCGAGGTCGACGGCGCGCCCGTCTGGGGCACGCCCGAGGGCGACGTGATCGCGCTCCCGGACGGCCGCCGCGTCGCCGAGATGGATGCCGTCTACGTGCCGCCGTGCGAGCCGACGAAGATCCTCGCCACGCACCTCACCTACCGCAGCCGCGCGGTCGAGTACCGGATGGCGAGGCTGCCGGAGACGCCGTCCTACTTCATGAAACCGCCGAGCTCCCTCTCGGCGCACCGGCGCCCGGTCGCCCGGCCCCGCGGGTGCCGCTTCCTCAACTACGAGGGCGAGATCGCAGTCGTCATCGGCGAGCGCTGCACCGGCGTGCGCGTCGACGACGCGCTTCGCTACGTGCGCGGCTACACGGTCGCCAACGACTGGGGCGTGCACGACTTCCGCCACGCCGACCGCGGCTCGATGCTCCGGGTCAAGGGCGAGGACGGCTTCTGCCCGCTCGGCCCGGTGCTGGTCGACGCCGACGACGTCGATCCGGACGACCTCACGGTCCGCACATTCGTGAACGGCGAGCTCGCACAGGAGGGGCACACGGGCGACGACCTGATGTTCTCGTTCGCGTACCAGATTGCCGACCTCTCCCGGCTGATCACGCTCGAGCCGGGTGACGTCCTCCTGACCGGCACTCCCGCCCACTCCCGGCCCGTGGAGCCGGGCGACGTCGTTGCCGTCGAGGTCGACGGGATCGGTCGGCTCGAGAACGCCGTCGTCGAGCTCGGCCGCGAGCTCGAGCCCGTGGGCGAGCAGCCCGCTGTAAGCGGGAACACGCTGCACGTGGCGCTCGCGCTGCCCGAGGACGACGCGGAGCGAGCCGCCGCGGCCGGAGCGCCAGAGTGAGCGCACCGCGCCCGCTCCAGATCCGGAGCGTGGCCGACCAGGTATACGGGGTCCTGTTCGAGCGGATCGTGGCCGGCGAGCTCTCGCCCGGCAGCCGTCTCCGTCAGGAGGCGCTCGCGGAGGAGCTCGGTGTCTCCCGGACGCCGCTGCGCGAGGCCCTCATGCGCCTCGCGAGCGAGGGTCTGGTCGAGTTCGCCTCCAACCGCGGCGCGACCGTGGCCCGGCACGACCTGGCGGACATGGATCACGCGTGGCGGGCGCGGCTCGCCCTCGAGCCGGCCGCGGCGCGGCTCGCGGCCGAGGTGCGCGATCCCTCGGCGCTCGAACGGATGCGGCGCAGCATCGCGCGCCAGCGGCGGGAGACCGACGACATCGCCGAGAGCTTCGCCGTCAACCGCGAGTTCCACACGGCCCTCGTGGCCGCGAGCGCCAACCCGCACCTGATGCAGTTCGCGAAGATGCTCTGGATGACCCGGATCGGGATCCCGATCTTCGCCGGCCAGGCCGTCCACCACCCCGAGGACCTGCTCGCGTGGGCAGACCAGCACGAGAAGATCCTCGAGGTGATCGAGCGGGGCGACGGCGAAGCGGCGGAGCGCCTGACGCACGTTCACATCGAGGCGTCCCCGCCCGAGCCGCCGGGATCCTAGAGCCGCTCGAACCGTACGGGATTCTGCAGCGACCCCACGCCCTCGACGGCGACCTCGACCACCTCGCCTTCCCTGAGGTAGCGGGGAGGCTTGCGCTCGTCGCCGACGCCGCCCGGAGTCCCGGTCGCGATCACGTCGCCCGGCTCGAGCGTGACGCCCTTCGAGAAGTACTCGATCAGCTCCTCAAAGCCGAAGATGAGGTGGCTCGTGTCCGACGACTGCATCAGCTCGCCGTCGATCCTCGTCGAGACCACGATCGCGCCGAGGTCGAGATCGTCCGGGTGCACGACGCACGGCCCGAGCGGCGTAAAGGTGTCGAAGCTCTTGCCGAGCGTGAACTGCCGCATCGGCGTCTCGAGCTGGGCGCGCCGGCCGGAGACGTCGTTCAGCGCTGCGAGCCCGCCGATCGCCGCGCGGGCGGCGGCGCGGTCGGCGCGGTACGTACGCCGACCGAGAAGGACCGCCACCTCGCCCTCCCAGTCGGGTCGGGTTTCCTCGGCGGGGACCACGATCTCGTCGTACGGCCCGGTCAGCGAGCTCGGGAAGATGGCGAAGCAGAACGGCACGTCCGGTCGCTGGAGGCTCGTCTCTTCGACGTGCGTCTGGTAGTTGAGGCCGACCGCGAGGATCTTCTGCGGGACGACCGGATGGAGGAGGCGCACGTCGTCGAGCGCGTGCTCCACGCCGCCCGCCGAGGCGATCGTCGCCCAGGCCTCGTCGCTCGCGTCGAAGCCGCGCGCGCCGGCCTCGCCGGCGTCGACGACGTGGCCGTCGTCGAGGCGTCCGAGGCGCGGCTCGCCGCCGCCGACCGCGAACCGCACCGCCTTCACGGAGTCTCCTCCTGGAGCGTGCGCAGCTCCTTCATGGCGTTGACGGCGCGCGGGACGCCCGCGTACGGGCAGGTCTGGAGGATCGTCTCTTCGAGTTCCTCGTCGGTCGCGCCCGCCGCCCGGGCGGCGAGCAGGTGCGCGCGCACCTGCGCCTCCGCGCCGCCCAGCGTCGTCAGCACGGCCACGATGATCAGCTCGCGCTCGCGCGCGGTGAGCCCGGGTCGGCTGTGCACGTCGCCGAACGCGAAGTCGACGATCCAGTCTCCGAGGACGCCCATGCGGGCGAGGAAGGCGTCGCCGCCGGGCTCGTCGGCGAGCTCGGCGAGGCGCGCGAGCCCGCGGTCGCGGCGCGATGCGTCGGTCACTCCTGCCTCCTTGACGGGGGGACAGCAGGGAGCATAATGTATCCAATCGTGGCATGATCGAGCTGCGCCGGATCGACCACGTCTGCCTGCGCGTCCGCGATCTCGAGGAGGCGGGACGGCGCTGGGCGTTCCAGTTCGGGTTGACGGAGAGCGGGCGGGAGGGCGGACGTGCATACCTCCGTTGCGGCTACGAGCCGTACTCGGTCGAGCTCGCCGAGGGCGGCCGACCCGGCTTCGACCACCACGCCTACGAGCTGGCGCGAGACTGCACGCTCGGCGACGCCGCCGCGCACCTCGACCGGCTCGGCGTCGCCTACGAGGAGCGCGACGGCTCGCTCCATCTCGCCGACCTCGACGGCAACGGCGTCCAGCTCGTCCCGTTCCGGCCGACGGACGATCCCCGCCCCGACGTGGCGCGCTCGACGACCGACCTGCAGGCCTTCCGGCCGCGCAAGCTCGGGCACACGAACTTCCTCACCGCCGACGTCTCCGGGCAGACGGCCTTCTACGTCGACGTCCTCGGCATGAAGCTGACCGACCGGCTCGGCGACGAGGGCACCTGGCTGCACTGCAACCCCGACCACCACGTGATGGCGCTCGTCGGCAAGGGGTACGCGCACCTGCACCACCTGGCGCTCGAGCTCGTCGACTGGGGCGAGATCCGGGTCGCGCTCGACCACCTCGCGCAGCACGGGCGCTGGATCGCGTGGGGTCCACTGCGCCACGGCCTCGGCCGCAACCTGAGCGCCTACGTGCGCCTCCCGGAGGAGCGCTGCTTCGTGGAGGTCTTCTGCGACATGGAGCAGCTCGAGCCCGGGCACGAGGCGCGGGACTGGCCTGACGACGCGCACTCGTCCAACGTCTGGGGGATCCTGCCGCCCCGCTCGTACTTCCGCTTCGACGACGAGGCCGTCGAGCACGAGCGGCAGGGCCTCGAGGCGCTCGGGCATCCGCTTCAGCCGCTCGTACCGAAAGGAGCCGAATGACGACGATCGAGGAGCGGGAACAGGTCGCCGCCCGCACAGGGGAGCAGTTCCTCGCCGGCCTCGGCGAGGGCGCGCGCGAGATCTGGCTCAACGGCGAAAAGATCACCCATCCCCTCGAGCACCCCGACCTGCGCGCGGCGGCCGAGTCGATGGCGCGGATCTTCGACGTCCAGCACGAGCACGCCGAGGAGATGCTCGTTCCCTCCCCCGACGACGGCCGGCTCGTGAACGTCACGCACCTCATCCCCCGCTCGCGCGAGGACCTCGAGCGGCGCCGGCGCGCGATCGAGCTGACGGCCTCCGTCTCCGCGGGGGTGATGGGCCGGACGCCCGATTACCTCAACGTCACCTTCGCCTGCTTCGCCGGCCGCTCCGACGTCTGGGCGCGGCGTGGGAACGAGCAGGGCGCCGAGAACGTGGTCGCCTACCAGCGCCACATGCGCGACGCCGACCTCTCAACGACACACGCGCTCATGAACCCGCAGGTCGACCGCTCGAAGCCCGAGGCCAAGCAGGCCGCCGGCGAGATCTCGCTCCACAAGGTCGGTGAGACGGACGACGCGATCGTCGTCCGCGGAGCCCGCATGCTCGCCACGCTCGCGCCGTTCGCCGACGAGCTCCTCATCTACCCCGGCTCGGACATCCGCCCGCAGGACGGTCGCTACGCGCTCTCGTTCGCCGTGCCGATCGCGACGCCCGGGCTGCGCTTCATCTGCCGCGACAGCTACTCGAAGCAGCGGCCCGCGTACGACTACCCGCTCTCCTCGCGCTTCGACGAGATGGACTGCGTCGTCCTCTTCGAAGACGTCGAGGTGCCCAAGGAGCGCGTCTTCCTCGACGGGGACACCGTCGGCTACTCGGAGGTGATCACCGACACCGGCTGGCGCGGCCACATCATGCACCAGGCCTTTACGCGCTCCTACGTGAAGCTTTGCTTCGCCTTCGGCCTCGGCCACGTGATCGCGAACACGATCGGGGTCGTCCGCTTCGACCACATCCAGGAGAAGCTCGGCCAGATCTGGAACATGTGCGAGCTCACCCGCTCGGCGATCGTCGCCGCCGAGGCCGGCTCCGAGCTCGACGACGGCGGCGTCTGGTACCCGGACGACCGTCCCTTCCTCGCGCTGCGCGGTGAGATGCCGAAGTGGCTGCCCCGCGCGAACGAGCTCCTGCAGCTGATCGGCGGCGGCGGCTACATGTGTACGCCGTCGCGAGCCGACCTCGACGGGCCGCTGCGGCCGCTGATCGACAGGTTCTACCAGGCGGCCGGAGCGGGCGCCGAGCGCCGGATCCGCCTCTTCCGGCTCGCCTGGGACTTCCTCGGCTCCGACCTCGGCGGCCGCGGCGAGCTCTACGAGCGCTTCTACCTCTCCGACTCGTGGCGCATGACGGCGCTCGCCTACTCGATCGCGGACAAGTCGTTCGGGGAGTCCCTCGTCGAGCAGTTCCTCCGGGACTGATGCTGCGCGGCTACTCGCTTCCGCGCTCGCCCGAGGGCCGCTCGTCGCTCGTTCCGTCACCGCCGTGGTACTACGCTGGCGACTTCCTCGTGCTCGAGTACTGGGCGGATCCCGAGGCGGTGGCGGCCGTGCTGCCGCCGGGGCTCGACCCGCATCCCGATCCTGGCCGCTGCGCGGCGCTCTTCGTGGACTGGCAGTCGTGCTCGGAGTTGGGCGGCGAGCTCGACGACCCCGTGCGGAGCCAGTACAGGGAGTTCTTCGTCGTCGTGAACGCCCTCCTCGACGGCGAGCCCGTCACCACCTGCCCCTACATCTGGGTCGACCGCGACTTCGCGCTTGCCCGGGGCTGGGTGCAGGGCTTCCCGAAGAAGCTCGGCTCGATCCAGATGACGCGCCACTTTCCGGTCGCCTCCAGGGCGGGCCCCGCCCTGGGGCCGGGAGGCCGCTTCGCCGGGACGCTCGCCGCCGGCGACCGGCGGCTGGCGTTCGGCGCCGTGACCCTCGAGCGCGAGGCGCAGGAGGGCCCGACGCACAACGACCCGCCGCTCGTCAACGTGCGCCACTTCCCGCGCTTGGAGGGCGGCCGCCACGCCGAGCCGGCCGTGCACGAGCTCGTCCGCGCCCGGAGCCGCGACCGGGAGATCTCGTCGCTCTGGGAGGGGAGCGCCGAGCTCGAGCTCTACCCCGCGCCCAGCGAGGAGCTCGCCGCGCTCGCGCCGGTCGAGGTCGGGAAGGGCTTTCGCTTCACCTTCGCCTACACCGTGGACGACCTCGAGACGGTGCGCGACTACACCCGCGCTCCTGCGGAGCTGAGCGTGGAGACGTGAGCCGCGGCGCGCTCGTCACCGGCGGCGGCACGGGGATCGGCGCTGAGGTCGCGCGCCGCCTCGCCGCAGACGGGTTCGCGGTCTGCGTCGCCGGCCGCCGGCGCGAGCCGCTCGAGGCGCTCGCCGCCGAGATCGGCGCCCTGCCCGTCGTCGCGGACACCGGCGATCCCGACGACGCCTCGCGCGCGGCCGCGGAGGCGCTCGAGGCCTTCGGCGGCCTCGAGGTCCTCGTCTGCAACGCTGGGATATCGCTCGGAGGCACGGTCGAGGAGCAGTCAGTCGAGGGCTGGGACGCCGTCCTGCGGACGAACCTGACCGGCGCCTTCCTCGCCTCCCGCGCCGCCCTCCCGGCGCTCGTCGAGGCGCGCGGCGCCATCGTGACGATCGCCTCCGACGCGGGCCTGCGCGCCGGCCCCGCCTCGGCGGCCTACTGCACGGCGAAGGCGGGCCTCATCATGCTCACCCAGTGCATCGCGCTCGACTACGGGCCGCTCGGCGTGAGGGCGAACTGCGTCTGTCCCGGGTGGGTCCGGACGCCCATGGCCGACGCTTCGATGGACGGGCTCGCCGGCGCGAAGGGGACTGATCGGGAGGGCGCCTACGAGCTCGTCGCGTCGCACGTCCCCCTTCGCCGCCCAGGACGGGCCGAGGAAATCGCCGACGCGGTCGCGTGGCTCGCCTCGCCGGGTGCCTCGTTCATGACCGGCGGCGTCCTCGCCGTCGACGGGGGCAACGTGATCGTGGACGCGAGCGCCTCGGAGTTCGCGGCATGAGCGCTACTGCGGTCGTCGCCGGAGTCGAGGTCTCCCCCGACCACTACATCGGCGGAAAGCGAGTAGCAGGGGACGAGCGCTTCGAGGATCGCTCGCCGATCGACGAGCAGCTGCTCGCCGAGGTGGCCCGGGGCGGCGAGCGCGAGGTCGGGCTCGCCGTCGAGGCGGCCGCCGCCGCCTTCCCCAGCTGGGCCGCGCTCGGCGTCGCCGGGCGCGCCGAGCGCCTGCGTCGCCTGGCCGACCTGATCGACGGAAGCGTCGAGCGGATCGCGTCGGTCGAATGCCTCGACATGGCGATGCTCGAGCGCTCGCTCCGCGCGCGCGTCATCCCGCGCGGTGCGCGCAACTACCGCTCGTACGCCGAGCTCGCGGAGCGCTACCAGGGCCGGGTCTGGAGCTCCAACGGCACCCTCAACCGCGTCCTGCGCATGCCGGCCGGCCCGGCCGCCGTCGTGACCCCGTGGAACGCGGCCTTCATGCTCTCCACCTGGAAGACGGCCCCCGCGCTCGTCGCGGGCTGCACCGTCGTCCTGAAGCCGCCCGAGTGGGCGCCCCTCTCCTGCTCCCTCCTCGCCGACCTAACCGAGCAGGCGGGCTTCCCGGCCGGCGTCTTTAACGTCGTGCAGGGGATCGGCGAGGAAGCCGGCGCCGCGCTCGTCGCCCATCCACGCGTGCGGCGGATCAGCTTCACGGGCTCCTCCGAGACGGGGCGGCTCGTCGGCGCCGCCGCAGCGCGGAACCTCGTGCCCTTCACGGCGGAGCTCGGCGGCAAGGGTCCCTTCGTCGTCTTCGCCGACGCCGATCTCGACGCGGCCGCGCGGAAGGCCGCCCTCCAGTACGACGACTCGGGCCAGAACTGCATGGCGGGCACGCGCCTGCTCGTCGAGGAGTCGGTGTCCGGCGAGTTCCTAGAGCGTTTTCACGCCGCCGTCGACGAGCACGTGCTCGGCGACCCGCGCGAGGACGCGACGACGATCTCGCCCCTCATCCACCGCGACCACCTCGCGCGCGTGGACGGCTTCGTCGAGCGGGCCCGCGCGAGCGGCGACCGCTTCGTTCGCGGCGGCCGGCCGGCCGAGCTCGGCGGGCTCTGGTACGAGCCCACCCTGGTCGAGCCCCGCTCGAACGACTCCGAGATCGTGCAGCGGGAGGTGTTCGGCCCGGTGCTCACCTTCCAGACCTTCCGCACCGAGGAGGAGGCCGTCGCGCTCGCCAACTCCACCGAGTACGGGCTCGCGGCCACCGTCTACACCTCCTCGACGTCGCGCGCCGGGCGGGTCGGCCGCGCCGTGCGGGCGGGGACCGTGTGGGTGAACGCCTTCCTCGTCCGCGACCTGACGGCGCCGTTCGGCGGCGTCGGCATCTCCGGGATCGGTCGCGAGGGCGGCGACTACGCGCTCGACTTCTACTCGGATCTGAAGACGCTGCAGATCCTAGAGGAGTCGACCCGATGAGCGTGCTGGAGGGCCCTCGCCTCGAGGACGTCAGCCTCGAGAACGACGACTTCGCCGAGCGGATCCCCCACGAGACCTTCCGGCTCCTGCGTCGCGAGGCTCCGGTCTGGTGGTACGACTGGCCGCACGGCCGCGGCTTCTGGTGCGTGACGAGGCACGCGGACGTCGCTGCCGTCTCGCGAGACACGAAGACCTTCACGTCCGAGCATGGCGCGAACCTCGAAGACCTCGACGAAGAGCAGCGCGCCGCGCGGCAATCCATGCTCGAGACTGACCCGCCGCGGCACACGCGCCTCCGCGGGCTCGTCGGCCCGCCCTTCACGCCGCGCGCGATCAAGGCGTACGAGCTCGTCCTGCGCGAGCTGACGGCCGCCGTGCTCGACCGAGCGATCCCCTTGCGCGAGTTCGACTTCGTCGAGGAGGTCGCCAAGCAGCTTCCGATTCGCGTCCTCGCGCGCTTGCTGGGCACCCCCGACGAAGACACCGACCGGCTGGTCGACTGGGGCGACCGCATGATCGGCAACACCGACCCGGAGCTGGCGGACGTGCTCCACGACAGCCCGGAGAGCGATCAGTACCGGATGCTCCCGTTCCGGAGCCCGGCCGCGCTCGAGCTCTTCGAGTACGGTCATCGCCTCGCCGCCGAGCGCCGCCGGAAGCCGCAGGACGATCTCGTCACGAAGCTCGTGCACACCGAGATCGACGGCGAGCGCCTCACGGAGCGCGAGTTCGACACGATGTTCCTCCTCCTCGTCGTGGCCGGGAACGAGACGACGAGGCAGGCGATCGCGCACGGCATGCTCGCGCTCGCCGAGCACCGCGACCAGTGGCGGCGACTACGCGACGAGCCAGAGCTCGCGTGGTCGGCAGGTGCCGACGAGATCCTGCGCTGGTCGTCCCCCGTTCTGCACTTCCGGCGTACCGCGACCCGCGACGTGGAGCTCGGCGGCCGGACAATCGCGGCGGGGGACAAGGTGGTGATCTGGTACGTGTCCGCGAACTTCGACGAGGCCGTCTTCGAAGACCCGCTCCGGTTCGACGTCGGCCGGCGCCCGAACCCGCACGTCACCTTCGGAGGGGGCGGGCCCCACTACTGCCTGGGCGCCCACCTCGCCAAGCTCGAGGTCCAGGTGATGTTCGACATGTTGCTTCCGCGCCTCGCCGACCTGGAGCTCACCGGCGCGCCCGGGCGGATGCGGACGAACTTCACGAACGCCCTCAAACGCATGCCGGTGCGCGTGACGGCGGAGTAGGGAGGGCCTGGATGACGGAGCACGCCTCGGAGAGCCGGAAGTCGTCGGACGCGCTGGTCAGCGCTTTCCGCGGCTGCGTCGGGGAGTTCGCCACCGGCGTCACGGTCGTGACCGCCGAGCACGACGGCCTCTCGGCGGGGATGACGCTCAACGCATTTACGTCCGTCTCGCTGGAGCCGCTCTTCGTCCTCGTCTCCCTCGGCAGCGGCTCGCGGACGCTCCACGCGACCAGCGCCAGCGGACGCTTCGCAGTCAGCATCCTCAACCGCGGACAGCAGGACGTGGCACTCGACTTCGCAGAGCCGGGCGCGTCGTTCCCCGGCATGCACGTGCAGCGCGACCGCGAGGGATTCCTGCCGATCTCGGGCGCCGCGGCAGTCCTGCGCTGCCGGGTCGAGAGGATCGAGCCGGCAGGCGACCACGCTCTCGTGCTCGGGGAGGTGGTCTCGATCGCTCACGGCGGTGGCGGGCCACTGATCTTCTACCGTGGTCGGTTCGGAGGCGTCGAGCTCGACGCGGTCGTGCCCGCGGGCCACCCGATCGCGATCGACGAAGGAGCAGGATGGTGAGCTTCGAAGGGGACATCCGTCCGCTCTTCCGGCCGGACGACGCCGAGGCGATGTCATGGGCGTTCGATCTCAACTCGCACGAGGACGTGAGGGAGCACGCCGAGACGATCTACGAGCGGCTCGCCGACGGCTCGATGCCTTGCGACGAGCCGTGGCCCGACGAGTGGGTCGAGCGCTTCCGAGGCTGGATCGACGCCGGGATGCCGCCTTAGCCCTCTGGCTGCGCGAACGCCTCCAGCGCCGCCAGCGTGGCGTAAACCTGGCTCGGCACGAACGGGATCTGCTTCACGAGAGGCGGAAAGAGAACCCAGACGACCGAGCCGCCGAGGTGGCGGATGACAGGCCGGCCATCCGGATCGACCCGGATGCGCTCGAAGTGAACGGCGCCCAGCAGTTCGGCAAGGTGACGGTCCGAGCTCAGCCGCTCGGCGAGGCGTCTGCCGTCCCGATCGCCTCGTCTGGCGCGGAAGCGGACGCCGCGCATCCGAACGACCCCCTTGCCGCGTGCCGACAGTCCGCGCGTGGGCGCCAGCGTCGGCTTGTCCGTCGAGATCTCGAGCGCGTAGTTTCCACCAAGGATCTTGCCCTCCTGGGACATCTCCAGGCGCACAGGGGAACGACCGCTCGACGACCGAAGCCGCGCCGTGAGCGGGTCCAGCCGCTCGACCTCGGAGTAACCGGCTCTCCCGAAGCGCTCGATCGCGTCCTCGAGTGCGGAGACCGCCCGCCGGCGCGCCGGACCCTGGAAGCGTACGATGGCCACTTGCGCTAGAGAGCGTCCACGTACTCGCGGAGCTCCCAGTCGGTGACCGCGAGCTGGAAGCGCCGCCACTCGTTCCGCTTGATCCCCATGAAGGCCTGGACGAACTGCTCACCCAGCGCCGAGCGGGTGAACTGATCGGCCTCCAAGACGTCGAGCGCCTCGCCGAGCGAGAAGGGCAGCGTGTCCCTCTCGACGGGCGGCTCGTACACGCGCTCCGTCAGCGGGCCCGGATCGAGTCCTCGTTCGACTCCGTCCACCCCGGCGAAGATGTGGACGGCCGAGGCGAGGTATGCGCTTGCGCTGCCGTCCGACAGCCTCGACTCCAGGCGCGCTGCTCCGCCCCGCTCGGCGGGAACGCGGACGCAGACCGAGCGGTTGTCCGTGCCCCAGTCGACGAAGTACGGCCCCAGCTCTTGGGCCACGAAGCGCTTGTAAGCGTTGACGGTCGGAGCGCAGACGGCCGTCATCCCACGCGCGTGGGCAAGGAGGCCGCCGAGGAAAGCGCGTGCATCGTCGGAGAGCCCGGTCTCGCCGGACGGATCGTCGAAGACGTTCATGTCTCCGTCCCAGGCCGAGAGATGAAGATGGTATCCGGACGTTCCCCCACTCTCCGTGGGGCGACCCATGAACGTCGCCACAAGGCCGTGGATCGCAGCCGTCTCCTTGATCGCGAGCTTCAGCAGATGCGCCTCGTCAGCCGCCGTCAGCGCGTTCGCGAACCGAGTGTTGATCTCCCATTGCGAAGGGTCGTACTCGTGGTTCACGCAAAGGAAGGGGAGGCCGAGCTCGCGGACGTTGTCCTCCATCTCGCGGACGACGCCGCCCGGATCGGTCCGCGCGTCCATCCTGTAGACGAGCCCCGGCGTCGCCTCGTACGGCTCGAGCCGGCGGTCCTCGGTCCAACGCAGCAGGAAGAACTCGAGCTCGTGGCCAACGCACATCCGTAAGCCCTTTGCCTCTGCGGCGGCGATCGCCCGGCGGAGGATGTTGCGAGGATCAGCCTCCAGCGGCTCGCCGTCGAGGCGGCAATCAGCGAGGCAGATGGCTGTCTCCCGCTCCCAGGGAACAGTCCGGAGGGTCTCGAGCTCGGGGACGACCTGCATGTCGCGGAAGTTGACCTCGTCCCGAATCCCGGTCCCGTCGGGCATGACCCCGGTGTGGTCGATGGCGAAGACCGAGACGCAGAAGTTGAGGCCTTCCTCGCACGCTTCCTCGAGCACGTCGAGCGGAACGACCTTGGCCCGCGTCGTGCCGATCAGATCGGTGTAGTGAACCCGGACGCGCGTGACACCCGCGTTCGCGAGCTCGCGAACCTTTTCCGTCATCAGCGAGGGTCGCGCGGCACGTGCGGCGGCCCGGGCTCGACCGGCGGCGGAAGCTCCTCTTCGATCAGCTCGGTCTCTCTGTGGACCTCGGCGAGCGGCACGGGTCGGAAGATCGCCCCGAGGCTCCTGTAGGCGAACACGTTGTAGACGAGCGAGAACGCAGCGGCGATCGCAAGGAAGATGAGCCAGCGGTAGTAGATCGAGTTGGACTCGACGCCGGGCGGCGCGATCTTGTATGCCGCCAGAGCGAGGAGTCCGGCCCCCAGGAATTGCGGTAGCGGCACGAGCGGCGAGCGGTACGGGCGCACCGCTGCCGGCTCGCGCAGGCGGAGCATCACGACCGAGAGGTGGATCAGGAAGTACGCAGTCACCCAGCCGAGAACCCCGGCGAGGATCAGCTTGATGAAGCCGGCGCCTTCGGCCGCGCCGAACGCGTTCATCAGGATCGGGATCAGCGTGATGGCGATGATCCCCACCCAGGGGGCGCGCGTGGCCGGGATCAGCCAGCCGAAGGGTGACGGGAGCTGCCTCGTCAGGGCCATGCCGTAAAGGATCCGGGGGACGCCGGCGACCACGGCGTTGAGCGTCCCGATCGACCCTCCGATCACGAGGAGACCGAGCCACCACTTGCCCGCTTCGCCGAAGATCGCGACGCCCACGTCGACCGGGAGCGTGGGTGCGAGCGTGCCCAGCACGTCCGCGGGCACGTACCGCGCCGCGCCGAGGCCGTAGAGCACGATGGGAACGGCGATCAAACCGAGACCGAGGAAGATGCCGAGGGGGATGTCTCGGGACGGCTGCTTCAGCTCCTCTGCGAGGGGGCACGTGTACTCGACCCCCACGAACGTGAAGATCGCAATGCCGAGGAGAGCCGAGAGGAGGCTCCACGTGAGGTCGAAGTCGGGGAGGGCGCTGCCGATCGGATCGGTCGTTCCGGCGCCCGTGAGCCCGACGATGCCGATGACCAGGAGCGAGGCCGCAACGGCGAAGGTGAGGAAGATCTCGACCGCCGCGAACGGCCTGATCCCCAGCAGGTTGATGAGGGCGATGAAGCCCATGAAGATCGCCGCCCAGAGCTTGTAGTCGCCCGGCGCGCCGAGCACGTCTGCCGTGATGAGGGCGGAGACGAAGTTCTCGGCCGTTCCGGGGAAGAGCTGGACGGCCACGTAGCCGACCCCGACGGTGATCGTGGCGAAGAAGGGCCCGAGCCCCGCACGGACGTACTCGTTCATCGACCCCGCTTTCGGGATCATGGTCGCGAGCTCCGCGAAGCTCGTGCTCGCGAGGAGCATCGTGACGAAGCCGATCCCGAGCGCGAGCAGCCAGACCCAGCTCGCGAAGAATCCGCCCGCTACCGTCGCCAGCACGCTCGACGCGACGATCAGGCTGAACGTCGTCGCGACCGCCGTCGGCAGGCCGACGGCGCGCCGTTCGAGCGTGACCTCAGGTGCCTGCGCTGCCATGTGCCCTCCCGTGTCGTCGATCGGGCGCATGCTCGCGAGGCTCGCGCCGCCTGCGCTTGCCGCAAGTTGCGCCACGGGCATTCTTGTATTCAGAATGCAGGTCGCCAGTATGAGTCCACGACCTAGGGGATTGCAAGCGAGGTGCGGGCGCGCGCGGGGGTGAGACGCGGCGCGCCCTCACGCTAACCCCGGTGGCTGGGACGCCGCCAGCCCTCGTCGACCAGACGGCTCTGGTCACCGGCGCCGCGCGGGGTCTGGGGTACGCGGCCGCCCGCCGCCTGGCAGCAGAGGGCGCCCGTGTAGCGCTTTTCGACCGCGACGGTGAGGCGCTCGCGGCCGCGGCGGAGGCGCTCACAGCCGAGGGACTCGACGTCCTTCCCCACCCGGTCGACGTCACCGACGAGGAAGGCGTGCGGCGTGCGGTTGCAGACGTGCTCGCGGCGGAAGGGCGGATCGACATCCTCGTGAACAACGCCGGCGTCTATCCGCATCGGACCTTCGAGGAGCTCACCTACTCGGAATGGCGACAGGTCCTCGCCGTCAACCTCGACGGCGTGTTCCTCTGTACCCATGCCGTCTATCCCGCCATGCGCGAGCGACGCTACGGCCGCATCGTCAACGTCTCGTCTGCGACGTTCTTTATCGGCTATCCCGGGCTCGCCGCCTACATCGCCAGCAAGGGCGGCATCATCGGCTTCACCCGAGCCCTCGCGAGCGAGGCCGGACCCCACGGCATCACCGTCAACGCGGTGACTCCGGGCCTCATCGCCACGGAGGGTGTCCTCGAGGGAGAGGAAGCCGGCCTCTTCGACGAGATCGTTCCGGAGCAGGCGCTTCCACGACGGGGCGAGCCCGAGGACATCGCCGAGTGCATCGCCTACCTCGCCGGCCCGTCGGCGAGCTTCATAACCGGCCAGACGATTAACGTCGACGGCGGACACCGCTTTCACTAGGTGATCAACGAGATCTAGGAGGAACGTGAGCGAGAACGAGCACCCAGTCGCCCCCTACCTCGCAGTCGGCCTTTCGACCGTCGTCCACGGCGTCGCCGAGCGAAAGCACATCAGGCGGAACCTCGCCGTCGTCGAGGACGGGATCCACGCCGCCATGTCGGTCATCGGGATCAACATGCCCGTGCGGCTGATCGCGCTCGCCGAGGGAGCGCTGACCGGGTTCACGGACGAGGCCTTCGACATCCCCCACGTCACTGCCGCGCGTGACCTCTTCATCGACGTTCCGGGCGAGGAGACCGAGGCGCTCGCCGCGCTCGCTCGCCGGTACGACGTCTACCTCCTCGTCCAGTGCAAGGCGCGCTGGCCCGAGGTGATCGACGACCGCTACTTCAACATGCTGTTCGTCATCTCGCCGCAAGGCGAGGTCGTGCACCGCGCGGCCAAGAACCATCTCTGGTGCCGTGAGCGCTCCTGCACGCCGCACGACGTGTACGACCGTTGGGTCGAGCTCTTCGGCGACGGCATCGAGGCCTTCTACCCGGTTCTCCGCACCGAGGACATCGGCAACGTGGGCACCATCTGCTGCTCCGACGGCGAGTATCCCGAGGCCGTGCGGGCGCTCGCGATGAACGGCGCCGAGGTCGTCTACCGCCCGAGCGAGGCGGTGCCGATGACCGGCGTCGGCTACCCGGGCGGCGGCACGTGGATGCTCCAGAACCGGGCCCATGCCCACTTCAACAGCGTCTACATGATCTGCCCGAACGTCGGCCCCGTCTACCTCCATCCCCACATGGAGCATCCCTATGACATCGGCGGGGGCAACTCTCACATCGTCGACTACATGGGCAACGTCGTCGCCTACAGCGCCTCGGGCTACAACACCTTCGTCTCGGCGATCGTCGACGTCGAGGCGCTGCGCCAGTTTCGGGTCATGAACCTGAACTCGAACTGGCTCAAGGACTTGCGCACCGAGATCTTCCGCCGCATGTACGAGGACCCGATCCATCCTGCCAACCTCTGGCTCGAGCAGGACCCGCTCCCGCACGCCGAGGTGGACGAGATCTACCGCGCCAACATCCGCCGCCTGCTCGAGCGGGGCACCTACACACCGCCTGCCCATTCCTTCCGCGGCGCGCGCTACATCTCCCCGGACGACGAGCCGCCTGCAGAGGCGTGGGAGGACGCGCGCCACCTCTGGGACGAGTCCGGCTGATGCCGGAGCGCCACGACGTCGTCTTCGTCGGAGCAGGGCACAACGCCCTCACCTGCGCCGCCTACCTCGCGAAGGCGGGGAAAAGTGTGCTCGTGCTCGAGGCCCGGGATGTCGCGGGCGGCGGCTGCGCGACCGAGGAAGTCGCGGCGCCCGGCTTCCGGCACAACTTCCACTCGAACTTCCACGGAGTCATTCACATGGGGCCGGTCTACCGCGAGCTCGAGCTCGAGCGGTACGGCGCCCGCTACGTCTGGCCGGAGAACCAGTTCGCCCACGTCTTTCCCGACGGCCGCGCCCTCGTCTTGAGCCGCAGCGTCGAGGAAACCGCGGCGAGGATCGCCCGCTTCTCAGCGGTGGACGCGGAGACGTTCCGGGAACTCGCGCATCTCTATCGGCGGGTGCTCGAGGACGCCGTCATCCCGGCCATGTTCGCTTCCCCCCTGCCGCCCTCGCAGGAGCTCGCCGCGCTCGAGGAGACGAGCGAGGGGCTCACGCTCCTGCGCCACCTCCTGTCGAGCCCGAACCACGTCGCCCGCGACCTCTTCGAATCGCCCGAGGTGCAGACGTGGCTCGGCTTCTGGGTCGCCCAGCTCGCGGGCACGGGAGACGTCTTCGGGCTCGGCGCCAACTACCCCGTCATGCTCGCGGGCTCGCTCGAGCCGTACGGCTGGGCGATCTGCGCCGGCGGCTCGAACGTCCTCGCCCAGGCGATGGTCCGGTGCCTCGAGGACAACGGCGGCGAGATCCGCCTCGGCGCCCCGGTCGTCCACATCGAGCTCGGAGGCGGCCTCGCCCGAGGAGTGGAGCTCGCCGACGGCACCCGGATCCCCGTTCCGGGGATCCTCGTCTCGAGCCTCGACCCGAAGCACACGTTCCTCGACCTCGTCGGGGAAGGGGAGCTCCCGGGCGAGCTCGCCCACGCCTGCCGGCGCTGGCGCTACGACGCCCTTTCGATGTTCTGCGTCTACCTCGCTCTCGAGGCGCCCGTCCGCTGGAGAGCCGCCCAGTGGGACGAGGCGGTCGAGCGGTGCTTCGCCGTCTCGATCTGCGAGTCTCTCGACGTCCTCGACGACAACGCCTCCGACTGCCGTCTCGGCCTCCCACCCCCTACGCCCGGCCTCTTCACCGTCCATCCCTCGCTCTTCGAGCCGAGTCTCTGCCCGCCGGGGAAGGCGGCGTCCTTTTGCGAGCAGATCGCACCGTGGGAGCTGCGCGAGGGTGGGCCCGATGCCTGGGACGACGTCAAGGGGGCGTACGTCGAGACCGTCCTCGAGCGCTGGCGCGGGTACGCCGCGGGCGTCGAGGCTGAGCAGATCGTCGGCCGCTACGTCGCGAGCCCGCTCGACATCGAGCGCCGGATGCCGAGCATGAGACACGGCGACTGGAACCACGGCGAGATGACACAGGATCAGCTGGGCGTGTTCCGGCCCTTCCACGAGTATCCGCCCTACCGGACGGCGTTCGAGAACGTGTACATGTGCGGCTCCTCGACGCACCCGGGGGGCTCGATCGGCGGCGCGTGCGGCTACAACGCCGCGGGCGCGATCGCCGAGGAGCTCGGGATCGACGCCTGGTGGCCGCGCGCCGCGGCGGCGGGTGTCTGAGAGCAACGCCCTTCCCGAGCTCGTTCCTCAGATCGAGCCGGCCGAGGCGGAGCAAGCAGAGCGCCAGAAGCGTTTCCCGGGCGGTGCGGCGATCGAGTTCGCCGATCTCGAGGAGCACCGTCGCGCCGGGGCTCTCGACGCGCTCCGCGAGGCCGAGCCCGTCTCTTGGGTGCCGGCGCTCGGGGGCTGGCTCGTGACCGCGTATCCGCTGGCCCGGAACGTGCTCGCGAGGACGGGTGACTTCACCGTGTGGGCCGACCCGAACCTCGTCCGGGCTTCGCTCGGCGTCATGATGCTCACGAGTGACTCGCCCGAGCACGAGCGCCAGCGGCTGCCCTTCGACGAGCCGTTCCGCAGACGTGCGGTACGGGAGCGCTTCGAGGACCGGGTGGCAACTCGAGTCGAGCGGCTGCTCGATGCGCTCGCGCCGCGAGGGTCCTGTGAACTCGCCTCCGACTTCGCCGCGCCGTTCGCGATCGGGGTCGCGGGCGACATCCTCGGTCTCTCGCTCGACGACGTTCCGAAGATCCAAGGGTTCTACGAGGCCTTCGCCGGCGCGATGGTCTACGACGGCGACCCCGAGCCGCAGCGCCGCGCCGACGCCGCGCGCTCATCCTTGAACGAGATCCTGCACGGAGAGCTGGCGCGGGTCCGCTCGGACCCCGACGGCTCGATCACGTCAGTGGTGGCGAACGACCACGCCACTGGGCTCACGGACGACGAGATCGTGGCGCAACTCCGAGTGATCCTCTTCGGCGCGATCGAGACGGTCGAATCCATGGTCGTGAACGCGGTCATCCTCCTGCTCGAGCACCCGGAAGAGCTCCGGGCCGTGGAAGCCGAGCCCAGCCTCGTCTCGAACGCGGTCGAGGAAGGGATGCGTCTGATCCCGCCGGTCGCCTTCATCGAGCGCTGGACCTTGGCGCCGACGGCGCTCGGAGAGGTCGAGCTCGCCCGGGGCGAGTTCGTCGGCATCTCGACGCTCGCCGCCAATCGCGACCCGGAGGTGTTCGAGGACCCGCTCCGCTTCGACGTGCGGCGCGAGAACGCACGGCACCACCTCGCCTTCAGCTTCGGCGTGCACCACTGCCTGGGCTTCAACATGGCCCGCCTCCAGGGCCCGATCGCCGTACAGGCGATTCTCCGCCGCCTACCCGGCCTGGAGCTCGTCGCGAGGCCTGAGCCGCACGGATTCGCCTTCCGGCGCCCGCCCGAGCTTCGCGTCCGCTGGAGAGCATGAACGGAGCTCGGAAGGGACCTCTAGCGGGGCCAGACGCGGTCGGCGATGCGGGCGACGAGCTCGAGCTTGCGCCACTGCGTCTCCTCGTCGATCTCGTTGCCCTCGATGACCGAGGCGAACCCGCACTGCGTCGAGAGTGCGAGCTGGTCGATCGGCAGGTGCCGTGAAGCCTCCTCGAGCCTCCGCAGGAGCTCGTCCTCACTCTCGAGCTGGGGCCGCTTCGAGCTGACGAGGCCCATGACCATCGTCCGGCCCGCGGGCGCGAAGCGGACGGGCGCATAGCCTCCGTCGCGGCCGACGTCGTCCCACTCGACGAGGAAGGCGTCGTAGTCGAGCTCGCCGAAGAGGCGCTCGGCAACGGGCTCGAGCGAGCCCGCGCAGAGCCAGCGCGAGCGGTAGTTCCCGCGGCAGACGTGCAGGCTCCTCGTCACCCCGGCGGGGATTCCCTCCAGGATCGCCCTGTCCGCGGCGATCGCCTTGTCGAGCAGCTCCGGCGTGCGGTGACCGGACGCTTCGAAGCGCGCGACCCAGTCCCGGTCCACGAGATAGGGGTAGAGCGGGAAGTCGAGCTGGACATAGCGGCAACCGGTCTCGACGGCGTCGGCGATGAGCTCGCGCTCGATCGCGATCGCGTGCTCGACGAACTCCTCCTGATTGGGATACGCCCCAGCGGAGACGCCGAACGGGTGCACGAAGAGCGAGGCTGCTGGGAACGTGACTTTGAAGGGATGCGCGGTGAGCTCCGTCATGAACGCCGCCTCGCGGGCAGCCGGGCTGTCCACTCGCACGAGTCGGGCCTCGATCGAGGGCACCGTCAGAACGAGGGTCTCGCCCTGCTCGTTCCTGAACTCGACCGCGCTCCGGTCGGTCGCGATCCCCTCCACCGCGTCGTAGAAGGAGCTCAGGAACATCCAGCGCCGGAACTCGCCGTCCGAGACGACGTCGAGGCCGATCTCGATCTGCCGCCGCACGACCCGCGCGATCGCGGTGTCGGCGACGGGGCCGAGATGGATGGGATCGGATCGATTCTCGACCACTGCCTGGAGCTCCGGCGGCCGCAGCAGGCTGCCGACGACCTCGGCGCGCGCCGGCCGGCGGGTGGTTGCCTGTGTGGACGTCGTCGCCGTGCGGCTCGTCTTCGCCTACGTCACCTCGGCCGGCTTGGGGAGCGGTTCGATCGCCTGGAGAGCACGCTGGATCTCCGCCTCCGGGAGCTCGAAGTCCTCGAGCTTGCCGGCGAAATAGGCGTCGTAGGCGCCGAGGTCGAAGTGCCCGTGGCC
>JBOHAD010000019.1:0-38424 GCA_050697555.1 Gaiellaceae bacterium
CGCCGGCCGCGATCGCGCGCGAGACCTCGACCCAGTGGCCGCCCGGCCCCGCGACTTCCAGCGAGGGGAGCATGAAGTCGGTCTCGCGGATGCGGCGCTCCGTGCTGGCGATCCGGAACTCCGGCGTGGCCGAGCCGTCCTCGCCCACGAGCACCATGTCCTGGGTCAGGCGCCCGCAGCCCTCCTCGACGAAGTAGCGCTCGCAGGGAGCCAGCACCTCCGCCTCGCTCTTCCCCGGAGCGAACCCGTCGAGGAAGATCCAGAAGCCCTCCGTGTTGATGCGGACGCTGTCGCGGACGGAGGCGAGCTCCTCCTCGCCCTTGACGGCCCGCGCAAGGTCGAACTCGACGTCGAAGGGGACGAGCTCGAGGTCATCGTCCTCAAGCGCACGGTGGTCGCGCACGGTCATCACGTAGTCGAGGCCGTAGACGCCGAGGCGCCTCCAGCCGCGTTCGCGCGCGCGCGCGCGCAGCCAGACGCCCGGAGTGTCCACGAAGACCTGCTCGTCGATCCACGTCGTGTCGTGCTCGCCGACGTAGCGCGCCTCGGTCGGGAAGACGATCGCCGGATCTCCCTCGAGCGGGAGGAGGACGTAGGCGTAGCGATGGACGATGAGGAAGCCCGACATGTACGTGACCGCGCCCTCGAAGCCCGTGTACTCGTTACCCGCGACCACGGCGGCGTCGAGGCCGTTCCGCGCGAGCGCCTCCCGAACGTTCCCGTAGCGCCGCTCGACCTCTGCGTTCACTGCTGCCACGATCGCTCCAGTCCTTTCACGAGCGCGACGACCGCCGCGTTCAACGGCGTCCCGACGCCCTGCTCCCGGCCGAAGCGGACGATACCGCCGTTCAGGTAGTCGATCTCGGTCTGGCGACGAGCCTCGACGTCCTGGAGCATGCTCGCCTTGTGCCCGTAGGCGACGTCCGGCCGGGCCGCGTAGTCGATGAGCTCCTCGGGGTCGGCGTCGAGCTCGATCCCCTGCGCCGATGCGACCGCCTTCCCCTCGTCGACGAGGCCGCTCGCGAGCCGGCGGAGGCTCTCGTCCTCGCAGACCTGCCCGTGGGTCAGGCCCGTGAGAGCCCCGACCGGGTTCGTGGCCGCGTTGAAGATCACCTTGCGCCACTGCGGGCCGCGGGCGTCGGCAACCGCCTCCGTCGGCATGCCCGCCCGCGTGCACGCCTCGGCGAGCCGCTCGACCTCTTCCAGCGGCGCCGGGCTCGGCTCGAAGGGCCCGATGGTCGTGTCGCCGGTGACGTCCCACTGGACGTGCCCGGGCTCGACGATCCTGCCGGCGGGAAACGTCGTCCCACGGATGACGCGCTCGACGTGGACCGCGATCGTCTCCTCGTTCCCGACGCCGTTCTGGACGGAGCAGGCACAACCCTCCGTCAGCGCGTGCGCAGCCGCGCGGAGGGCCGCGTCGGTGTGCATGCTCTTCGTGGCGACGATCCCGAAGTCGCAGGGCGGAAGCTCGGAGGCGTCAGTCGTCGCCCGCAGGCGCCCGACCAGCTCGCCGGCGCCGGAGAGGCGGAGCCCGTTCTCGTTGATCGCCCGAACGTGCTCGGCGTCGAGGTCGTACGCCCACACCTCCACGTCGTGGAGCTGCGCGAGGCTGGCCGCGAACAGAGACCCGACCGCACCACAACCGACGACGCAGACTCTCACACCGGTCGCTCCCGGCGAGACCTCTCGGGAAAGTGCGCGAGCACTTTCCCGAGCCTGAGTTCGCGCCCGCCGGTGATGCCGGCCGGACGGAAGAGGAGCACGAGAGCCATGAGGAAGCCCAGCGTGACGAGGCGAGTACCCGTCGGCAAGTCGACAGCGCCGATCCCTCGCTCGGCCTCGGCGAGGAAGGAGTTCAGGCCGCTCACGAGGAGCGCGCCGACGACCGCTCCCCAGAGGCTCGACACCCCTCCGACGATGAGCATCGCAAGCGTGATGAAAGCGAGATCGATGTAGACCTGCTCGGTCGTGATCGAGCCGAGGAGGTGCACGAGCAGCCCGCCCCCGAAGCCGGCGAGCGCCCCGCTGAGCGCGAACGCGAGGAGCCGCTGACGGTGGATGTTGACGCCGCTCCCCTGCGCGGCCGCCGGATCTTCCCGTGCCGCCCGCAGCAGGCGTCCCGGCCGGCTGCGCTGGTAGGCGAAGGCGATCGCCGTGACCGCCACGGCACCGACGGTCACCTGGAGGAAGCTGCTCGTCTCGGGGACGAGTGGGAGCGTCTTCGCGCCCGGGCCGATCTTCGGCCAGTTGCGGAGGACGTTGTGCGTGATCTCGAGCACCGCGAAGGTGGCGATGCCGGCGGCGAGCCCGGAGAGACGCATCAGCGGCACGCCGACGAGGAACGCGTAGGCGCCTCCCACCGCCGCCGCGATGGCGAGCGAGGCGGCGTTCCCCACCTCGGCGCCGGCGATGAGCGGATAGAGCTCGGGGCTCGCGGACAGCTTCAGGGCCTCGGGCACCGTGACGAGGCCCGCCGCGAAGGCGCCGACGGCCACGAAGCTGACATGGCCGAAGGAGACGACACCCGAGTTGCCGATGAAGACGTAGAGCGCGATCACGATCGTCGCGGACACGAGGGCGGAGCGGAACTCGACCTGGAGCGAGCGCGACGCGAAGCTGCCGAGGACTGCCACGAGCACGAGCAGGAGCACCGGTCCGGCGAGCTCCGAGAGGCCGTGCAGACGTCTCATACCCGTTCCGCCACCGTCCGCGCCCGGGTGAAGAGGCCGCTCGGCCTCAGGAGAAGCACGAGGATCACGAGCGCGAACACGACCGAGGGGAGGAACACGCGCCCGTCCGCCGGGAGGACGTCTGCCAGGACCGACGTCCCGAAGCCGATGGCGAAGCCGCCCAGCGTGGCGCTTGTCAGCCGGTCGAGGCCGCCCACGACCACCCCGACGAGCGCGGGGATCACCACCGCGAAGCCGAAGGTCGGGGTCACGAGCGGCCGCTGGACGACGAGCATGAGCGTGGCGGTGGCCGCGAGAACGCCGGCCAGGAGGAAGGCGAAACGGATGACCCTGTTCGCCCGCACGCCGAGGAGCCGCGCCGTCCGGAAGTCGTGGGCCGCCGCCCTCATCTCGAGCCCGATCGTCGTGCGGTTTAGGAGAAGCGCGGTTCCGGCGAGCAGGAGCCCTCCCACGCCGATGGACGCGATCGTCACCCAGCGGATCCGCAGGCCGCCGATCTCCACGGCCCGGTTCAGCTCCGGGAGGATGCCGGCGTTGTCGCCCTGCGAGCCCCACACGAGCAGGAACACGCTCTGGAGGAGGAAGCTGATCGCGAAGGTCGTGACGAGCATCGCCGCCGGGGAGGCGGTCCGGAGAGGTCGCACCGCCGTCTCCATGGCGAGGGCGAACACGGCCACGGTCGCGAAGAGGACGACGATGGAGACGGCGAGAGGCAGGTCGTTGGTGAGGAAGAGGGCGTAGGCGCCGGCGGTGAGGAGCTCCCCGTGCGCGAAGTTGACGAGGCGCATGACGCCGAAGACGAGAGCGATGCCCATGGCGACGAGGGCGTAGAGCGAGCCCAGGGCGACGGCGTCGACGAGTGTCTGAAGGGTGCTCATTGGCCAGCCTCTGGCCAAGGAGCGTGTGGAGGGGGTGTGGGGGAACCGGGAGGTTCCCCCACGGCATCGAAGAAGGGGGTTCGTGGGGGAAACATGGTTTCCCCCACGGGAGCGAGCCGAAGGCGAGGGACGCTCACGAGCCGAAATACGCCTGCGTGAGGAGCTCCGTGTTCCCCGCCTCCTCCGGGCCGAGCGTCAGCCGGAGCTCGCCGTTGGCGATCACGTGCGCACGGTCGGCGAAGCCGATCGCAAGCTGCGCGCGCTGCTCGACGAGGACGACGGTGACCCCTTGGCGGCGAATCTCGGCGAGGGTGTCGAAGACCGTGTCGACCATGGAGGGGGCGAGGCCGAGGGACGGCTCGTCGAGAAGCAGCACGTCCGGGTCCGCGACAAGGCCGCGGGCGATGGCGAGCTGCTGCTGCTGTCCGCCGGACAGGAGGCCGGCGTGACGGCGGCGGAAGTCCTTGACCACCGGGAAGAGGTCGTAGACGCGCTCGAGATCCTCGCGGACGCCGTCCTTCGATCTGCGCGCGACGAGGCCGAGGCGCAGGTTCTCCTCGACCGTGAAGTGAGGAAAGACGTGCCGCCCCTCAGGCACGAGCGCGATGCCGGAACGCGCGACGCCCTCCGGCGCCAGGCCGACCGTCGAGCTCCCGTGGAGGCGCACGTCGCCTCCAGACGGGGGAACGAGCCCCATGATCGCGTGCAGCGTGGTCGACTTGCCGGCGCCGTTGGGCCCGACGAGGGCGACGATCTCGCCGCGCCCGGCCACGAAGGAGAGCCCGCGCACGGCGGGCACCCGGCCGTAGCGAACCTCGAGGCTCTCCACCTCGAGCAGAGCGGCCGGCCGCTCGCTCACGTTTCGCCTCCGCCGTCCCGCCGGCCGAGGTAGGCGGCGGCGACGGCGACGTTCCGGCGGACCTCGGCAGGCGGCCCCTCGGCCAGCGTCTTCCCCTGGTCGAGCACGTGGATCCGGTCGCAGACGTCCATGATCAGCCCGATGTTGTGGTCGATGAGGAGGACGCCCGTCTCGCGCTCGTCGCGGACCCGGCGCACGACGCCGGCGAAGTCGGCCACCTCTGCTTCGTGCAGGCCCGCCGCGGGTTCGTCCATGAGGAGGAAGCGCGGCTCGCTCGCCAGGGCCCTGGCGACGCCGAGCAGACGCTCGTCTCCGTGAGGGAGGATCGCGGCCGGCTGCTCCGCCCGCTTCGCGAGGCCGAGCATGTCGAGGAGCCCGTCCGACCTGCGGCGAGCCTCCTTCGGACGCGCGCCGACTCCGAGCGCGCTCACCTCGACGTTCTCGCGCACGGTGAGGCCGCGGAAGACGTGCCCCTGCTGGAACGTCCGGGCCAGCCCGGCGCGCGAGCGCCGATGCGGAGGCCAGGCGGTGATGTCGGTCTCCTCGAGCTCCACCGTGCCGGAGCTCGGGAAGTCGAAGCCTGTGATGAGGTTCACGAGCGTGGTCTTGCCCGCGCCGTTCGGGCCGATCAGCCCCACGACCTCGTGTCGGTGAAGCTCGAGCGTCACCCCCTCGAGGGCGCGCACTCCCTCGAAGTGCCGAGCGACGGCGGCGGCCCGGAGTGTTCCTCCGGGCCGCCGCTCCTCGGGGGACGACCGGGTCTCGGTCATCCCGCGGTACCTATCCGATGTCCGCCGGGGACGAGGCCGCGCGGAGCTCGATGAAGGTGAGCTCTCCGTCCTGGATCTCCATGACCCGGTATTCGCGGCCCGAGACCGCATGCAGCTCCGGCGAGAAGCTGATCTCGCCCGAGATCGTCGAAACGCCCTGGAAGCTCTCCATAGCCTCCGCGAGCGCCTCACCCTCGGTGGAGCCGGTTTGCTCGATCGCCGCGGCGAGTGCGTCGATGGTGGCCGCCCCGCCGAGGAAGCCACCCGTACCGGGCGCCTGGTCGGCCTCGGTCATCGCGTCGATCAGCTCCCTCACTTCCTCGTTCGGATCGTCGCCCGAGACCGACGCGTACGTCACCAGGTAGAAGTTCGAGAGACCCGGCGGGTTCCAGTAGGTTCCGTCGCACGACCACGAGCAGATGATCGGCGTCTCGCTCCCGAGGCTGCGAACGCCCTCGGCGAGCGCGGGCAGGTCGGCGAACGCGGTGGAGGTGGCGATGACGTCGACGTCCGCGTCCGCGAGCGAGCCGGCGACGTTGCCGATCGTTCCGTCGCCGTTCGTCCAGGACTCCTCGACGACGATCTCGCCGCCCTCCTCCTCGAACCGCGCCTTGAACGCGTCCACGACGTTCTGGAAGTAGACGATCACGTTGTCCTTCGCGATCGCCGCCCGCATCCAACCCTGCTCGATCGCGTACTCCGCCATCGCCGCCCCCTCGTCCTGGGCCGCGTTCCCGAGCGTGAAGGCGAGCTTGCCTTCGTCGCCGAAGCGCTTCGGGCTCATCTGGTCCGTGCCGATGCACATCGAGACGGCGAGCACGCCGCGCGTGATCGCCGCCTGCACCGCCGGCGTAGCGAAGTCCACGTCGCAGGTGACGAGGAGGATCTCCGCTCCCTGCCCTTCGATCAGGTCGACGGCCGCCGAGGCCGTCTGCGTCGGCTCGAGCTGGGTGTCGACGACCTCGAGCTGGATCTCGCGGCCGCCGATGCCGCCCTCGGCGTTGAGGTTGTCCACCCGGATCCGGGCCGCGGCGATCGCAGGCCCGTCGAACGGCGCCATCTGGTTCGTCAGGTCGACCGCCGCGCCGATCACCAGCGGCCCGGCCGCCTCCTCGCCCGTCGTCTCCCCGGCGGGCGCTTCTTCGCCGTCGCCGTCGTCATCTCCGCCGCACGCCGCTGCCAGAAGCGGGACGAGCAGCACGAGAGCGGCCAGGGCCGCCCACGTTCTCCGTCCTCTCATCGTGTTCTCCTCTCCGAGAATCGCCGCCAGACCGGCTCTGGGGGCCTGTAGTTAACCGCCGTGCTGATCATTGATCAAATCCGTCGTCCGGACCTACGTCCCGAGCACGCGGGCCAGATTGCTTCCACGACGCCTCCCTCGCCCTGATGAGCCGGTAGAGCGCCGTGTGCAGCGGAACGGGAACGCCGAGCCGCTCCGCCTCCCGGACGAGGGAGCCCGTGATCAGATCGATCTCCGTCGGGCGCCGGGCCTCGACGTCCTCGAGCATCGAGGGATAATGGGCGCTGCCCCGCTGCGTGGCGAGGACGTTCATCTCCCAGGGGTCCTCGTGGAGCGCCATCCCCGCAGCCTCCGCGACGCGCTTGCCCTCCTCGACGAGCTCGTGCACGAGGTGACCGAGGTCGGTCGGCAGCTCCCGGTCCGCGAAGTGGTGGTCGTGCGGGAGGCCGGTCAGGGCCGCGACCGCGTTGACGGTCGCGTTGAAGACCAGCTTCGACCACTGGGCCGGACGGAGGTCGGGGAAGGCCCGTGCCCTCAACCCGGCACGGACGATGAGCGCCGCCACTTCGTCGGCGTCGGCCGGCGTCGTCCCCTCGTACGGGCCGAGCCACGTTTCGGTGTCGAGGATGTACTCGACGTGCGTGTCCGAGTGACGCGTACCGCTCATGAACGTGACCGCCGAGAGGAGCGGCCAGCTCCCGTGCCGGCGCACGATCTCCTCCGCGCCGAGGCCGTTCTGGACGGTCATGATCGTTGCGCCCGGCGCGCGCCCCTCGAGCCGGGCCGCCGCGGCGTCGAGGTCGGTCGCCTTCGTGGCGACGATGCCGAGGTCGAACTCCGGCAGCTCGGCGGGCTCCGTCGTCCCGCGCACCGTGGCGGTCAGGTCGTGCTTTCCGGAGACGCGCAGGCCGTGCTCGTCGAGGGCCCGCGCATGCTCCTCCCGGCGCGCGAGCACCCACACCTCCGCCACCTGGGCGAGGTGCGCGGCGTAGAGGCTCCCGATGACACCGCCCCCGACGACGCAGACCCGCTTCATAACGCGCGCTCCGCCCAGCAGGCGAGGAAGGACTCCCGCCCGCGGCGGGCCAGCTCCTCCGGCGGGAGATCCCAGAGCGAGTCGAGGAACGCGTTCCCGAACGCACCGTTGTCGGAGAAGATCTCGAGGTCGTAGAACCCCTCCCAGCCGGCGCGGTCGAGGGCGCCCAGAATCCGGGGGACCCCGGCGACGCCGTCGCCGGGGAGCACGCGGTCGGCGAAGCTCCGCGTCGGCTCGCGGACATCGGAGACGTGCACGCCGACGACGCGCTCGCCGTACGCGGCGAGCTGCTCGTCGAGCGCCGGCTCGTCCCAGAGGTGCCAGGCGTCGAAGAGGAGCCCGACCGGGTCGCCGACGCCGGCCTCCTCGATCAGCTCGGCCGCCTGCGCGAGCGTGCTCACGATCGTCCAGTCCTCGCCGCCGTGGCGGCTGTAGGGCTCGAGGCCGATCCGAAGCCCGGTGGTGCGCGCCTCGGCCTCGAGCGTCGCCAGGCCTTCGACGACGGTCGCCCTGGCCCGGTCGGGATCGAGGTCGCCGGCCGGCCCCGTCAGGCAGACGACCGCCGTCGGGTGGAAGGGCGCCAGCCGATGCAGGCTGCGGCTGATGGACTCGATCCGCTCCTGCGAGTCGCCCGGGCCTTCCATCAGGGGGAGGGGAAGGACCGAGGGCACGACCGGAACCGCGTTCGTCGATGCGAGGCCGCTCGCCTCGAGGGCCTCGAGCGCCTCCGCCTCGCCGCCTTCGGGGATCTTCAGCTCCCAGATGCCGAGCCCCTCGACCCCCGCCTCGCGGTACGCCTCGACGTCCTCGGCGAAGCTCGCCCGGAACGTCGAGATCTGCGAGATCGAGAAGCGCGGCCCGTCCCGCACTCGCGGCCTCAGGCGTAGGCCGGCTCGTCGGCGGCCTCGACCCCGGCTGCCTCGCGGAAGTGCGGCATCACCCTGTGGGCGAAGATCTCCTGCGCCTTGATCGCCTGCCAGTGCTCGAAGCCGCCCGCGTTGACGGTGATCGAGACCTCGGTCAGCCCCTCGCAGACGTCGCGGATCGCCTCGATCCGCTCGATCACGTCCTCGGGAGTGCCGACCCAGACGACGTCGCCCTCGATCATCTCCTCGTAGGGGGTCTCCGCGAGCTTCTCGAGGATGCCGGCCGAGTAGAACCCGTAGCCGGAGGCCTCGAGCACGTCGGCGGGCGGAAGCTCGTCGCCCTCGGTCAGCGGCGAGGCGTTCCCGGCCAGGAAGTTCTTCATCCCCCGCTCTGCCTCACGCCGGGCGGTGTCCCGGTCCTCGTCGAGGTAGCAGGCGTGGATCCAGACGATGTCCGGCTCGGTGCCGTGCTCCGCGCACTTCGTCCGGTAGAGGTCGAGCTGCTCCTGGAGGGCCGCGTACGGGAGGAGCGGAGGGACGACGACGGCCCAGCCCCGCTCGGCGGCGAGCTCGTACGTCCGGTCGCTCGTCCCCCCGGCGAACACGCGAAACTTCCGGGAGGGCCGCGGGACGATGTGCGAGTCCTCGATCTTGTAGAAGCGCCCGTCGTAGGAGAAGCGCTCGTTCTCGAGCGCCTTGAAGAGGATGTCGAGCGACTCCTCGTAGCGGTCGCGGGTCTCCTCGATCGCCACGCCCGCCTTCTGCGGGATCCAGCCGTGCCCGCGCAGAGCGCCGAACTCGTAGCGGCCGTCGAAGAGGATGTCGGCCTGCGCGATCTGCGACGCGAGGATCGTCGGGTTGTGGTACGGCAGCACGTGCCCGAGCGTGCGGAAGACGATCCGCCGCGTCTGCGGCGCGCAGGTGGCCCAGAGGGCGAAGGGGTTGGCGGAGACCGAGAACTTCGGGAAGAAGAAGTGCTCGATGGCCGCGTAAGCGTAGTAGCCCAGGCGATCGGCGTTGACGACCTGCTCGATCACCTCGTGGTAGAGCTGCTTCCACGTCTTGCCCGGCCAGTGCTGGATCTCGGAATACAGGCTGAACTTCATCCGTCCTCCTTCGCGCTCGGCGCCGTTCCGGCGACTCTGACCGAAGTTTGATCAAGTGTCAAAAGCTCACCGCCTCACGCTCTGGAGCCGCGCGAGCGCCCGTTCGGCGACGTTCGGGCGCAGGAGCTCCCGTGCGACGAGCGTGCCCGATCCCGCGCCGAGTCCCGGGCCCGGATGAGTGCTCGCTCCTATGTGGTAGAGGCCGTCGACGGAAGTCCTGTGGCCGGGAAGGCCGGGTCGCGGCCGCCAAAGGAGGCTCTGGTCGAGGGCGCACGAGCCGGAATAGATGTCGCCCCCCACCCAGTTCACGTTCGCCGCCTCGACGTCGGCCGGCGAGAGGACGACCCGCTTGAGGAGGGCCGAGCCGAGATTCTCGATGTGCCGTGCGAGCCGCGCCTGGATGCGATCGGCGTAGCGCTCGCGGAGCTCTTCCGTCCACGACCCGTCGCCGGCGTCGAGCTCCCCGGCGGCGTCGCCGCGGACGACGGGCGGAAGCTCCTGGAGCTGGATCCAGATGATCGAGCTTCCAGCCGGCGCGCGCGAGGCGTCGAGGGCGACCGGCTGCCCGCAGACGATGGTCGCCTCGGCAGGCAGGAGGCCGCGGTCGGCCTCGTTCACCGCGCGGGAGACGCCGTCCAGGCCGGGAGTGAGGTGGACGATCGCGGTGCGGGCGAGCCGCTCGTCCCCGCTCCAGCGCGGCGACTCGGAGAGCGCCATGTGGATCTGCATCTCCGCTCGTCCGTAGCGGAAGCGCTGCGCTGCCGCGACCGTCTCCGCGCTCACGGCCGCCCCGTCGAGCAGGCGCCCGTAGAGCTGCGTCGGCGTGACGTTCGCGATCACGGCTTCGGAGGCGGAGATCGTCTCCCCGCCTGCGAGGCGGACGCCGGAGGCACACCCGTTCGCGACGACGATCTCCTCGACGTCCTTGCCTGTCTCGCAGTCGCCGCCCGCGTCGCGGACGATTCCGGCGAGGGCCTCGGCGAGCACGACGCCGCCTCCGCGCGGGACCGGCATCCCGCCCATTTCCAGAGAGACGGCGATCACCTGGGTCATGAACCCCGAGGCGGCCGCGTCGGGGCCGAGCCCCGTGTGCAGCACCCAGGGCGCCAGCAGCCCGTGCACGCGCTCGGACGAGAACGTCGCGGTCGCCCAGTCGCGGCACGAGGCGAGCATCGTCCCGCTGAACTCGAGCAGGCCCCGGCGGCCGAGGCGGCGGTACGCCTTGAGCGCGAGCCCGAGGCCGGCGCGCGACCACAGCTCGGTGCCGAGGACCCCGAAGGCGAGGTCAGCGTTGGGCATGAACTCGGCGACGACCCGGCTCCAGGCCTGGCCGTCGCCCGGCGCGTGGCGCTCGAACTCCTCGACGTTCGCCTCGTGCGAGGTGCCCAGGAAGGCGCTCGTGCCGTCGGGAAAGACGGAGGCGGTCGGCGTCTCGGTGTTCAGGTACTCGAGCCCCCGCGCGTGGAGGTCGTCAGCGAGCTCGGCGTAGGCGGGCGAGCCGACGAAGAGCGGGTGCCAGGAGGCGAAGACCTCGTGGACGAAGCCCGGCTCGGTGATCTCCGCCGTCCTGATCGCGCCGCCGAGGTAGTCGTTCCGCTCGAGGACGAGGACCCGGCGCCCGGCCTTGGCGAGCAGGGCGCCGCCGGCGAGCGAGTTGATGCCGCTGCCGACGAAGACGAGGTCGTAGCCCGACGTCACGCGAGTGGCTCTCCCAGCGTGTGGAAGGCGCGGTCGAAGTAGAGGAGCGGCCCGCGTCCGCCCTCGATGGGCCCACGGCCGGCGATCACCGCTTCGACCGCGCCGATGACGAGCGTGTGGTCTCCGACCTCGAACGTCCGGTCGACGGAGCAGTCGAGGTGGTAGAGGGCGCCCGCGAGCATGGTGGAGCCCGCGGTGGCGCTCTCGCGGAAGGCGTCGACGTACTTCGGCCCACGAGGTACGGCGCCCAGATCGGCCAGGCCCTTCTGGTCGGCGCGCAGGATGCTGAGCCCGAAGCGGCCGGTCTCGAGGACGGCGGGGCGGCCGCTCGCGGTGTGGGAAAGGGAGATCAGGATTCGGGGCGGGCTCGCCGAGATCGAGCAGCAGGCGCTGATCGTGAGCCCCCAGAGCCTTCCCTCGACGTGCGTCGTGACCATCACCACACCTCCGGCGAGCATGCGCATCGCGGCTTTGAAGCCCTCGGCGTCGACCGCGGGCCTCACCTCTTCCCGGAGCGCAGCGTCCGTCTCGATGTAGCCGCCGAGGACGAGACGCGGATCGAGCTCGAGGTCGGCGTAGTCGCTCACGGGCCAGCCTCTGGGCCGTGAACGAGTGGAGGGGGTGTGGGGGAACCGGGAGGTTCCCCCAGCCCATCAAAGAAGGGGGCTCGTGGGGGAAACATGGTTTCCCCCACGGGAGCGAGCCGAAGGCGAGCGACGGTCATGCTCGTCTCACGAAGTCGATGACGACCGGGACGCCGGCGAGATCGAACTGCTCGCGCAGGCGGTTCTCGACCCAGTAGCCGTAGTCGCGCGTCATGAGACCGGGATCGTTGACGAAGACGCGGAAGCGTGGCGGGCGCACGCTCACCTGCGTCCCGTAGAGAAGGTTGAGCCGGCGGCCGTTCCGCGCCGGGCCCGCCCGCAGGCCGCGCAGGTCCTGGAGGAAGCGGTTGAGATCGCTCGTGCGAATCCGGCTCGTATGCTTCCCGAAGAGCTCCTCCACCCGGTCGAGCACCCGCCCCACGCCTCGCCCGGTCTTCGCCGAGACGGCCACGATCGGCGGGCGCTGGCGCAGACGGGCTTCGAGGCGCTCGCGCACGTCCTCGATCCCGACAGTCGCCACGTCCCACTTGGAGAGGACGACGAGCGTCGAGCATCCGGCGGTGCGAGCCACGTCCGCGACGGCCAGATCCTGGTCGACGAGGCCTTCCGAGGAGTCGACGAGGACGAGGCCGACGTCGGCCCGGTCCGCGGCCTGGAGGGCGCGCAGCTCCGAGTAGTACTCGACCCCCTGCCGCTGGCGCCGCTTGCGGCGGAGGCCGGCGGTGTCGACGAGGACGAAGGTCGTCTCGTCACGGCGAAGGAGCGTGTCGATCGCGTCCCGGGTCGTTCCGGGCAGCTCGGAGACGATCACGCGTTGCTCGCCGACGAGCGCGTTCACGAGGCTCGACTTGCCCACGTTGGGGCGGCCCAGGATGGCGACGCGGATCGCCTCCTCCCCCACCTCCGGCGGGCCCGCGCCCGGAAGCTCCTCGACGATGCGATCGAGGAGATCGCCGGTGCCGTATCCGTGCAGGGCCGAGAGCGCCACGGGATCGCCGAGCCCGAGCGCGTGGAACTCGAGCGCCTCGGGATCGCGGCTGGGGTCGTCGATCTTGTTGGCGACGACGATCACCGGCTTGTGAGCGCGGCGCAGGATGTCGGCGACCTCCTCGTCCCCGGGGGTGATGCCCGACCTCGTGTCGACGAGGAAGAGGACGAGGTCGGCCTCGGCGACCGCCCGCCGCGCCTGCTCGGCGATCTCGCGCGTGAGCGGAGACGGGTCGGCGACGTCGACGCCGCCCGTGTCCACGAGGATGAAGCGCTTGCCGCTCCACTCGCAGACGATCTCCTTGCGGTCGCGGGTCACACCGGGGGCCTCGAAGACGACGGCCTCCCGCGTGGCCGAGAGCCTGTTCACGAGCGTCGACTTGCCCACGTTGGGAAAGCCGACGACGGCGACGACGCCCAGGAGCGGCGCGCCGGTCACGTGTGCTTCGGCCGGTGATGATGCCGTTCTTCTGACGCGCGAAAAGCAAGCCCTTCAAGGACGCAGGGAGCCCGCGTACCGAAAGAGGTACGTGGGCGACTGAGGACGCCGCAGGGTGCAGCTTTGCAGCCGCTCAGAAGGACGGAGGTCATTGCCGGACGAGGCACGAACTACACCACCTTCGAGGGAACCTTCTCGCGACGCGGCGGCACGCCGTCTGGGCGGCCGAGCTCGTGCATGCGCACGAGAAACTCCCAGAGGCGGTGGAGCTCCGCCTCTATCTCCTGAGCCGCGGCCGCGTAGCCCTTGCCGTTCCGCGGGTATTCGGCGAAGCGCATCGGCTCCCCCCAGGCGACCGAGACGGGATGGAAGTTGCCGAGGCGCCAGTGCTGGGAGCCGTGGATCGCGGCGGGGAGGACGGGTACTCCCTCCTGGATGGCGACCATGGCCGCGCCGGGCTTCGCCTTCCCGGGGATCCCCTCCCGCTGGCGTGTTCCCTCGACGAAGAGGCCGAGGAGCTCGTTCCGGCGGACCGTCTCGCGCATGCGTCGGAGTGCGTCCCGGTCTGACTCGCCCCGCCGGATGGCGAGCGTCCCGTGCGCCGTGATGAGCTGGCCGAGGCCGGGGTGGTCGAAGAGCTCCGTCTTGGCGACGAAGACGATCCGGCGCGGGCACACGGTCCCGAAGGCGGGCGGATCGACATAGGAGAAGTGGTTCATGGCGAGGACGCAACCGCCCTCGCGCGGCACGCGTTCCGTCCCGTACGACTTGAGTGGAACGACGGCGCGGGTCAGGCCGGCGAGGATGCCCTTGCCGATCGTCCAGTAGACGAGGTCGTGCCGCGTCACGCCCGCGCCCGCGCCTCGACGAGCCGCTCGATGCGCTCGATGACGTCGTCGACCGTGAGCGCCGTCGTGTCGATCGTCTCCGCGTCGGGCGCGGGTTGCATCTGGGCTGCGTCCCTCTCGTCGCGGAGCCGAAGGTCGGTGGCGAGCGCCTCCGCCCCGATCTCCGGCAAGTCCGCGAGCCGCCGCCGCGCCCGCTCGGCCGCCTCGGCGACGAGGTAGACCTTCACGTCTGCGTCCGGGCAGACCACGGTCCCGATGTCCCGGCCCTCGATGACGGCGTCGCCCGCCTCGGCCAGCTCGCGCTGGCGGTCCCGCATGACCGTACGCACCGCGCGGTGGCGCGCTACGGAGGAGACGACGCGGTCGATGCGCGGGGCCCGGATCGCCTCGGTGACGTCGTCCCCGCGAACGATGACGCGGTCGCCCTCGAAGGTGACGGCGTGGCGGCCGGCCAGGTCTCCGAGGGCACGCTCGTTCTCGAGGTCGACGTCCTCTTCGAGCGCGAGCCAGGTGAGAGCCCGGTACATCGCCCCCGTGTCCAGGTAGCGGAAGCCCAGCCGGTCGGCCAGCCCGCGGGCAACCGTACTCTTCCCGGCGCCCGCAGGGCCGTCGATTGCGACGATCACGCGACCTTTTCCCCGCTCCGCGGGCAAAAGCTCGACCAAAAGAGAACTCGGCCCTCCGACATTCGTTTGTCCGCCCTCCATTGAGACGGCGTCAGCGGAGGCTGACGCCGTCTAGCATGGCGAAGAAGTCGGGGAAGCTTACAGCGACGCTCTCGGCACCCCGAAGCTCCACGCCCTCGCGGGAGACGAGCCCGGCGATCGCCCCCAGCATGGCGATGCGGTGGTCGCCGGCGGCCTCCACCACACCCCCACCCTTAGGGCGGGTGGGAACACCTCTCACCCGGAAGCCATCATGCGTCGTCTCGATCCGGATTCCAAGGGGACGGAGCGCATCTTTCACAGTCTCGAGACGGTCCGACTCCTTCAAGCGCAACTCCTGCGCGCCTCTGACGACGCTCTCACCCCGCGCCATTCCCGCCGCCAGGGCGAAGAGCGGCAGCTCGTCCACGACGGCGGGCACCTCCTCCGGCCGTACCTCGGCTGCCACGAGCTCGGCGGGCTCCACCTCGAGGTCGGCGACCGGCTCCCCGCCGGCCGACCGGCGGTTGAAGCTCGCGATCCGCGCTCCCATCCGCTCGAGCAGAGCGAGGAAGCCGGCGCGTGTCGGATTGATTCCCACGCCGTGCAGGCGCAGCTCCGACTCCGCCAGCAACGTGGCCGCGAGCAGGAACGGCGCCGCCGAGGAGAAGTCTCCCGGAATGTCGATCCGGAGCGGCCGCAGCCGCTCCGCCGGCCAGACCGCAGCCTGCCTCGGCTTCCGCCCCACGCGCGCACCCGCCGCCTCGAGCAGCCGCTCCGTGTGGTCGCGAGTCGGGTGGCGCTCCACGACCGTGGTCGGCCCGTCCTCCGGATAGAGCCCCGCGAGGAGGACGCAGGACTTCACCTGCGCACTCGCCACCGGGAGCTCGTACCGGATCGCCCGCAGCCGACCCCCGGCTTCCACGACGAGCGGGGCATGGCCGTCCTCCGTCTGGACGGACGCGCCCATCGCCCGCAGCGGCTCGGCGATCCGCTCGAGCGGGCGCCGGACGAGCGACTCGTCGCCGACGAGCTCGAAGCGGCCTTCCTGCCCGACGAGCAGGCCGGGCAGGAGCCGCATCAGCGTCCCGGCGTTCCCGCAGTCGAGCGCCTCCGCCGGCGCGAGCAAGCCTCGCAGCCCCACCCCCGTCACGCGAACCCGGTCGCCGTCGGCGTCCACGCCGGCTCCGAGCGCGCGGATCGCCGCGGCCGTCGAGAGCGTGTCCTTCGACGGTCCGAACCCGTCGATCTCGCTCGTGCCTTCGGCGACCGCCGCCAGGAGGAGGGCCCGGTGCGAGATGGACTTGTCGCCGGGGACGGCGAGGTCGCCGCGCAAGGCCGACGCGGGCTCGATCCTCACCTCACTGGTCCTCGAAAGCCGGCGACACGATCACCGAATACCCCTGTGACTCGAGCAATCCGGCCGCTCGCCGCGCGGCCTCCTCCCCGGCGACGAGCACGCTGAGCGTGCCTCCGCGCTCGGGCGAGAGGTGCTCCAGCTCGAAGTCCTCGATGTTGATCCCCTCCGCCCCGAGTGCCTGCGTGATGCCGGAGAGGACGCCGGGGCGGTCGGGCACGTGCACGCGCACGCGCTGGAGCTCCCCGAGGTCGGTGAACGCCTCCTCGAGCAGTCGGCGGCGGTTGCCGCCCGCCTCGCCGATCCAACGCGCCAGCCAGCCGGCGTCGCGGGCGGCGAGGGCGCGCTCGAGCTCCTCCACGCGGCGGCGGTGCTCGGCGAGCGCGCCGCGAACCTCGTCGGCGTTGTCGAGGAAGATGTCGACCCAGATGCGCGGGTTGGCGCCGGCGACGCGGGTCATGTCGCGAAGCGACCCGCCCGCGGCGGCGAGCGGCTCGTGCCCGTCCACGCGCATCGAGCCCGCGTGGTTGAGGATCAGGTTGGCGAGCGCGTGCGGCAGGTGGCTCGTGAGCGCCATCAGACGGTCGTGCGCCGCCGGATCGATCGCCACCGGGACGGCGCCGAGCGAGGCGACGAAGCCGTGCAGCAGCCGGTAGCGCTCGGGCTCCGTCTCCGCGACCGGGGTGAGGAACCAGGTCGCACCCTCGAAGAGCTGTGCGCTCCCGTGCGCGGGTCCGCGAGCCTCCGAGCCGCAGACCGGGTGGCCCCCGATGTAGCGGACACGGTCGCCGATTCCCGTGCAGAGCCCGGCCTTCGTCGAGCCTACGTCGGTGACGGTGCAGCCCGCGCCCGCCGCCTGGAGCACGGCCTCGATCTCGCCGCCGAGAGCGGCGACGGGCGTCGCCACGACGGCGAGCTCGGCCTCCTCCACGGCGGCGACGAGGCTCTCGCTCGGCTCGTCGAGGGAGCCCCGCTCGGCCGCGAGGGCGAGGAAATCCGGGTCGGGATCCCAACCGGTCACCCGCTCGAGGCCGGCCCGCTTCGCGGCCAGGCCGACTGAGGAGCCGATCAGGCCTGTGCCGACGATGGCAAGGGAATCAACCAATCTCCTTGCCCATCAGCGTGACCAGCGAGCGGATCTCCTCTGCGAAAGCCGCGAACTCCGCCGTCGGGATGAGCTGGGGCCCGTCGCAGAGCGCCTCGTCCGGTGCGGGATGCGCCTCGACGATGATCCCGTCGGCGCCTGCGGCCACGGCCGCCCGAGCGAGCGCCGGCACGAGGTCGCGCCGCCCGGCCGCGTGCGAAGGATCGACGATCACCGGCAGGTGCGTCTCCTGCTTCAGCACGGGGATCGCGCCGATGTCGAGCGTGTAGCGCGTCGAGCGCTCGAAGGTGCGGATTCCGCGCTCACAGATGATCACCCGGGCGTTTCCCTCCTTGACGACGTACTCGGCCGCCATGAGGAGCTCCTCCACGGTTGCCGACGGGCCGCGCTTGAGGAGCACCGGCTTCCCGGCCTTTCCCACCTCGGAGAGGAGGATGAAGTTCTGCATGTTGCGGGCGCCGATCTGGATCACGTCCGCGGTCTCGACGACGGCCTCGACGTGGCGCGGGTCCATGAGCTCCGTCACGAGCGGGAGGCCGGTCTCGTCCCGGGCCTCCTCGAGGATGCGCAGCCCGTCGACGCCGAGCCCCTGGAAGGTGTACGGCGACGTGCGGGGCTTGAAGACGCCGCCGCGAAGCATGGTCGCGCCCGCCTCCTTAACGGCGCGCGCGGTCGCGAGCGTCTGCTCCCGGTACTCGACCGTGCAGGGCCCCGCCACGAGCCCGAAGTAGCCGTCCCCGATCCGCCGCCCGCGCACGTCGATGACGGTCGGGTCGGGCGCGATCTCGCGCGAGACGAGCTTGTACGGCTTCAGGATCGGGAGCACCTGCTCGACCCCGGGGAAGCCCTCGAGCGGAAGCGTGGCGAGGAGCTCCCGCTCGCCGATTGCGCCGATCACGGTCGCCTCCTTGCCTGCGGTCACGTGCGCGTGCGCTCCCGCCTCCGCGAGGCGGGCGACGACGTCGTCGACCTGCTCGGGGGTCGCGTGCGCCCCCATGACGATGAGAAGCTCCGGGGAGCCGTTCGCGGCCATCCGCAATCCAGTGTACTTGCGATAATCACGGCGAAAATGCGCGTTCTCTCTGGAATTCAGCCCACTGGGGCGAAGCATCTCGGCAACTACGTCGGGGCGATTCGCCGCTGGGTCGCGGAGCAGCACGAGGTCGACGCGTTCCACCCGATCGTCGACCTCCACGCGATCACGGTGCCCCAGGATCCCGACGAGCTCCGCGAGGCGACGCTCGATCTCACCGCCCTGCTGATCGCCTCCGGGCTCGACCCCGACGTCTGCACGCTTTTCGTCCAGAGCCACGTGCCCGAGCATCCGCGGCTCGCCTGGGTGCTCGAGTGCATGACGCCCCACGGCGAGCTGCGGCGAATGCCGCAGTTTCGCGAGAAGTCGGCCGTTCAGACGAGCTTCTCGGTCGGGCTCATGACCTACCCGGTGCTCCAGGCGGCGGACATCCTCCTCTACCACGCCGACCGCGTGCCGGTGGGCGAGGACCAGCGTCAGCACCTGGAGCTCGCGCGCGACATCGCGCAGCGCTTCAACCAGCGCTTCGGCGAGACCTTCACCGTTCCGGAGGGAACGTACGGGGCGGTCGGAGCAAAGATCATGGACCTCCAGAGCCCCGAGACCCGTATGTCGACCTCGCTCGGGAGGGAGCTCGGCACGGTCAAGGTGCTCGACCCGCCCGACACGATCCGGCGGAAGCTGCGGTCGGCCGTGACCGACTCGGGGCGAGACGTCCTGCGCTCCGAGGAGAAGCCCGGGATCACGAACCTGATCGAGATCATGGCGGTGGCCACCGGGAAGGCTCCGGAGGCCATCGAGGCCCGCTACGACGGTGCCGGCTACGGCGCGTTCAAGGAGGACGTCGCCGAGGCGGTCGTCCAGCTCCTCGATCCCATCCGCCTCCGCTACGGCGAGCTCCGCGGCAGCCCCGGCAGGCTCGCGGCCATCCTCGCGCAGGGCGCCGAGAAGGCGCAGGCGATCGCGGCCGAGACACTCGCGCTCGTCCATGAACGAGTTGGCTTCGTCGCCCCGTAAGTACGTCCATCCGAGGGGTGACTACACGGCCTCGGCCGCTCCACTGTGGCGCCGCGGGCTCGCCTCGGCGCTGGACTGGGCGCTGGTGGGGATCGTCTACCTGCTCCTCCTCATCCCGGCCGGCATCCTGGACACGATCGGCGAGCTCTTCGGCGGCGACGTCGGTCGCGCCCTGGAGGTGTTCGGGCAGGTGCTCGCCGTGAGCGCCATCGTCGCGTACTTCACCTTCCTCCTGAAGAGTGGCCACACGATGGGCATGAGGGCCCTCGACATCCATGTGCGCGCCCACGACGAGGGGCGCGAGCCGGGGGTTGTCCGCTCTTTCGCGCGGGCGCTCCTCGCGCTCCTCCTCGGCGTCGCCGTGGTCAACGCCTATTCCTACCTCCGGGGGAGGCCGCCGCTGGGGGAGTTCTCGTCCTTCGAGCGAGCCGTCGGCGAGGCGGCGGTGATCGTCGCGGGCGCCGGCCTCCTCGGGCAGCTCTGGATGCTCGTCGACAGGGAGGGACGGACGTTGTGGGATCGGTTCACCGGGCTCGTCGTCGTCGAGGACATCGTCCCCACGTCGATGCCGGAACGGCTATGGAGTCCCTGGAGGACGTAGGGCGTGCACCTCCGCTGACGTGAGCTCCCGCCACTCGCCGGGCTCGAGCCCCTCGAGCGTGAGGCCGGCGTAGGCGCGCCGGTGGAGGAGCGTGACGGGATGGCCGACGGCGGCGCACATGCGCTTCACCTGATGCTTCCTGCCCTCGTGGAGCGTCAGCTCGAGGCGCGAGGGCCCGAGCCGCCGCGCGTCCGCCGGCGCGGTGAGGCCGTCTTCGAGCTCGATGCCTTCGCGTAGGCGGCGGAGGACTTGCTGCGAAGGCTCTCCGTCGACCTCGACCTCGTAGACCTTCTCGACGCCGTAGCGTGGGTGCATGAGGCGGTGCGCGAGCGGACCGTCGTTGGTGAGGAGGAGGGCGCCGGTCGTGTCGGCGTCGAGCCGGCCGACGGGGACGACCCTGCGGTCGAGCTCGACGAGCCCGACGACGGTCGGCCGTCCGTGCGGGTCGCGCGCCGTCGTCACGACCCCGGCGGGCTTGTGCAGGAGGACGTAGGCGAGCGGCTCCGGGGTGACCGGGCTGCCGTCCACCTCGACCCGGTCGTGCCCGCGGACGTAGGTGGCGAGACCGGCCACCTCGCCGTTCACGCGCACGCGCCCGGAGTGGATGAGCTCGTCGGCGCCGCGCCGGGAGGCGATCCCGGCCCGCGCAAGGAAGGCGTTCAGGCGCACGCGCGCATTATCGAATGGAGGCGTGGCCCTTCCAGCCATGACGGGGTCTGACCCCGGCCGTGGCTGGTTCGGACGTGTCTCGCCGGTTTCCGCTCGCCCGAGCGTGCTCTCCCACCACGCATGCTCCCCCGGAACGCTGGAACAGCCACGTTCCGCAGGGTCATGCCCGGGGTCTGACCCCGGACATGGCCTTTGCGGTCGCGAGACGTCATGATCCCGCCGTGCCCGTCTACATCACGCTGATGAAGTGGACGTCCGCCGGAATGGGCGGGATCCCAGCGTGGCGCGACCGGGTCGAGGAGGCGGAGCGCGCAATCGAGAACCGCGGCGGCAAGCTCCTCGACGCGTACGTGACCCTCGGTCGCTACGACGTGGTCGAGATCTTCGAGGCACCCGACGACGAGACCGCATACCAGGTCCTCATCGAGGTGGCCAAGCACGGCCAGGTGACGACCGAGACGCTCCGCGCCTTCACGCGCGACGAAGCGGAGAACATCGTCAGAGGTTCTTAGACTCCGTCCCCGCCCACGTGCGAGCGGAGCGCCGAGAGCCGCGCGTCCCATTGCGCGCCCACCCGCTCCATCCAGGACATCGCCTCCGTGAGCGGTCCGGGCGTCAGCCGGTAGAGGGTCTCGCGGCCCCGCCGGCTGGCCGTCACGAGGCCCGCCGTGCTGAGCGCGCTCAGGTGCTTCGCCACCGCCTGACGCGTGACGGGGAGATCCGCCGCGAGCTCGGTCGCGCTCGCCGTCTCGCGCTCGGCGAGCGCCTCGAGCAGGTACCGTCGGTTCTGATCGGCGAGGGCCGAGAACACCGGCCCCACGGGGCTGTCCGGCATCGGCTTCTAGGCGAGCGCGGGGACTCCGGCGAGGAGCGCCCGCAGCTCGAGGGCCGAGCTCCACTCGCCCGCGCACGCGCGCGGCCCCGGCGCGGACTCGGTCACCGTCACCCGGGTCCCCTCGGGCACTTCCTCGAGCGTGAAGCCGACGTGGGTCTCCTCGGACGGCGACTCCTCGTCGCTCCAGCGGAAGGAGAAGCGCCGCCCAACCTCGACCTCCTCGACGCGCGCCCGGCGGATCTCCCCGTCCTCCCACCGGAACACGCCCTCGCCACCCGGCTCCGGGTCGAGCTCGACGTCGTTGGCGAACCATTCCTCGAGCCGGGCGGGATCCGTGAGCGCCCCCCAGACCTCGTCGGGCGGGGCCGGCAGGACGAGCTCGCGTGTGACGTCCACGGTTCCTCCTCTCGCGCAACCGCAAGGTTGCGTATAGGATGCGCAACTAGCTGGTTGCACTCTAACAAGGAGGACGCACGTGAGCCACCTCGTCCCCATGGTGGTCGAGTCGGACGGGAGGTACGAGCGCTCGTTCGACGTTTACTCGCGCCTCCTCCGCGAACGGATCGTCTTCCTCGGCACGGAGGTCGACGACGGGGTTGCGAACGTGATCACGGCGCAGCTCGTCTTCCTCGAGGCCGAGGATCCCGACCGGGAGATCAGCCTGTACATCAACTCGCCGGGTGGCTCGGCCTATGCGGGCATGGCCATCTACGACACGATGCAGTACGTCAAGCCCGACGTCCGCACGATCTGCATCGGGATGGGCATGTCGGCGGCGGCCATGATCCTCTGCGGCGGGGCGGCCGGCAAGCGCTCGGCGCTTCCGAACGCGAAGATCATGATCCACCAGGGCTCGGCAGGCTTTCGCGGCACGCCGACCGACATCGAGATCCACGCTCAGGAGGTGCTGGCCACGAGGCAGCGGATGGCGGAGATCATCGCTCTGCACTCGAGCAAGCCGGTCGAGCAGGTGATGCAGGACATCGACCGCGACCGGTTCATGACTCCGGAGGACGCAATCGCATACGGGCTCATCGACGAGATCGTCGCGCCGCGGGCCGCGAGCCTCGCCGCGCGGGCGGCCACGAATGGGAAGCCCGACTAACCCGATCTGACAGGCTCCCCCGCGGTCGCTCGCCGGAGCGCGAGCCCTTCCAATGCCGCGTAGCGCGTCCTATACTCGCCCTGATGTTGGCGCTTCGTGGTGCGTTTGCCGTGGCCGTGATGGCCATCGTTGTCTGGCTGCTGCTGAGCGGTCAGCCGTTGGGAGCCCTGGTCGTGGTCATCGCGGCTATCTCGCTTCGACGGGCGGCCGAGTCCGGGCGGCTAGCGCGCTTCGCCAACCGAGCCGCCAAGCGTTCCTAGGCGCCGCGGCGGGCGGCTACGTCCTCGAGGCGTGCGCGCAGGTCCCCGGCGTCGCCGCCGAGCTCCTCGAGCTCGGGGAGCTCGGAGCGGTCCGCGAGCCCGAAGACCCGCTCGAAGAGCGGCGTCGTCTCGTAGCGCACGGCGCCCCCCTCGTCCTCCCGGCCGGCCTCGGCGACCAGGCCGCGCTCCACAAGCCCGGCGACGGCTGAGTCCGCGGCCACGCCGCGGATGCGGGCGATCTCCGGCCGGCTGACAGGTCCCAGGTAGGCGACGACGGCGAGCGTCTCGAGCGCCGCCTGGGAGAGGTTTCGCTGCACGGGCCGCTCGACGAGCCGTGCGCAGGCCTCGGCTGCCTCGCGGGCGGCCCGGAACGCATAGCCGCCGGCCACGCGTTCCAGGACGATGCCGCTGCGGCCCTCGCGGTAGCGAGAGCCGAGCAGTCCGAGTGCCGTCTCCACGCGCTCGAGCTCGTCCCCGGCCGCGGCCGCGAGCTCCTCGACCGAGAGCGGCTTCGCCGCGATCACGAGCACGGCCTCGACCGTCCGCGCGAGCCGGTCGACCGGATTCTCTACGAGCCGGAGGTTGCGTTCCATACGGTGATGGGCTCGAAGGGAGCCGCCTGCCCGAGGGCGGCCTCGCCGCGTTTGCGGAGCTCGAGGAGCGCGAGGAAGGCGACGATCTGCTCGGGCCGCGTGAGGCGGTCGATCTCGCGGTCGAACGAGAAGCGCCCGCGCCCGCGCAGGAGCGCACGGAAGCGCTCGAGGAAACGCGAGACCGGCGGATAGGAGAGCTCGAGGTGCCCGAGCGAGGGCTCGGCCGGCTCCGCCGCGAGCGCGCGGAGCGCCACGACCAGTGCCTGCGGATCCTGCACTGCCAGCGGCCGCGCGGGCACCGGGGCAAGCGGCGCCGGGCCGATGCGGAAGAAGCGCTCGGACTCCGACTCGAGCCGTTCCTCGAGCCACGCCGCGGCCGCACGAAAGCGTCGGTACGCGGCGAGGCGCTCGGCGAGCTCGCTCGCCGCCTCCTCGGGGTCGAGATCCTCGAGGTCGACCTCCTCTCCGGGGAAGAGGCCGCGGGCCTTCAGCTCGAGCAGAGCGGCGACGAGGACGAGGAACTCCCCGCACGCGTCCAGGTCGAGAGCGCCGCGCTCCTCGAGCCTGTCGAGGAAGGCGAGCACGATCTCCGCCACGTCCACGTCGGCGAGCTCGAGCTCCTCCCTGAGGACGAGCGTCAGCAGCAGATCGAAGGGACCCTCGAACGCGTCCAGGTCGAGGGGAAGCTCACGCACGGCGACCGCCATCTCGCCGGCGATGCTAACGGCCGTGCCGGATGCGCCCCTTCGGGATGGCCATCTTCCGCTGCGGCTCCGGGGCAACGTCCCGCCTGCGGTGCACCGGGCGCGCCTCGCGGCGCTGCGACCAGAGGAAGACCGCGATCGCCGCGACGAACACCACGATCGAGACGTAGGCGTTCAGGCGCAGGCCGAAGTACTCATGCGACGGGTCGATGCGCAGGAGCTCCTCCCAGAAGCGCCCGAACGTGTACCAGGCCACGTAGAGGGCGAACAGGCCGGGCGGCTTGATCCGGAAGCGCCGATCGACGAGGAGCAGGACGGCGACGCCGAGAAGGTTCCAGCCGAGCTCGTAGAGGAAGGTCGGGTGGAAGGTCGCGAACTGATCGAAGCCCTCCGGCCGGTTGGCGGGGTCGATCTCGAGCGCCCAGGGCAGGTTGGTCGGCTCGCCGAAGAGCTCCTGGTTGAAGTAGTTGCCGAGGCGGCCGATCGCCTGGGCGAGGAGGAGGCCCGGTGCGGCCGCGTCCATGAAGCGGAGGACGCTCTGCCCCGCGCGGCTGATGATGACGGCGCCCGCGAGGACGCCGCCGGCGATCCCGCCCCAGATGCCGAGGCCGCCCTGCCAGACGGCGAAAGGCTCCCACCACTCGTCGTCGACGGTGCTCCAGCTCGTGAGCACGTGGTAGAGGCGCGCGCCGACCACGCCGCCGAGGACGCCCCACATGGCGACGCGGTAGACGAGGTCCCAGTCGCCTCCGCGGCGCACCCAGCGGACACCGGTGAGCCAGGTGGCGGCGACGATGCCGAGCAGGAGCATGACGCCGTACGCATGCAGCGCGAGGGGGCCGATCTCGAGATCGCCGCTCGACGGGCTCGGGATCGAGGCGAGGAGCGCGGCCACGCCGGGAGCCTAGATGTTCTCGGCGGGGGGCCGGCTAGACGAGGATGCGCAGAGCCGTCTCGGCCGGGCAGCCGCGGCGGAGAAGGTCGGTCGCGAGGTGGAGGTCGACGTAGTTCAGCTCGGCGAGCTGCTCCGCCGCCGTCCGGGAGTACCCCGCGCGCTCGAGCTCCTCCATCCGCCAGCCCTTGACGAGCTCCGCTTCGACGTCCAGTTCGAGTTCGAGTTCAACCGCAGGCATTGACGTTTCCTTCCGCTGATGTACCTCTCTGCTTCGGTTTAAACGCCTGCGAGGTTCTCCCCCTGCCGGGTGATCCGGCTCCTTAACCTGCACTTAAGGTTGGGAAGATCGCCGCGCCCGTGCACGTCCTGTGGGCATGGGGAAGCGCGACGGACCGGAGCTGCATCCGTACGCGGTGCTCGGCGCGCTCCTCGCGAGCGAGCTCGACGCCCGGCCCCCGCGGCTCTCTCGGAAGCGAAAGCGGTTGCGGACGGCGATGCGAGCGCGGCTCGCCGGCCTCGCCGTCGAGCGGGAGCGCGAGCGTTCCGCGGCGCCCGAAGTCTCTGCGCCGGCCTGAACGGACACGGCCCAGGCCTGGCCCCGGACATGGCCGAACAAGACGTGGCGGCTAGCGGATCGCGGCCTCGCCGAGGAGGGCCTTGACCTCGGCGAAGAAGTCGGGCTCCGGCCGCACCTTGAACTCCGGCCCGAAGACGTAGCGCTGCGGCCCGATCGAGGTCTCCAGGTCGAGCACGACCTGGGCCTCGCCGGGGAAGCTGCGAACGACGTCGGCGAGCTCGCGGATCGCCCCCGCGGGCGCCTTGCGCGCGTCGAGCTTGAGGCGCACCTCGGCCTTGTCCTGGGTCGCCTCGAACGGCGCGACCTCGAGGGCGATGAGCTTCGTCTCGCCCTCCTTGTGGTCGATCCGGCCCTTGACCACGAGCACGCGGTCCGCCTCGAGGAGCTCGCGCGCGGCCGCATAGACCGAGTTGAAGACCACGGTCTCGATCGACCCCGAGAGATCGTCGAGGCGGAGGAAGACCATCGGCTCACCCCGCTTCGTCGTGAGCGCCTTGATGGCGCTCACGATCCCGCCGACCGTGACGACCTCGCCGTCCCGCCGACGCTCGACGTCCACGATCCGGGCGTCGGTCTTGCGCCGGAGCTGCTCCTTGACGGCGGCGAGCGGGTGCTCGGAGACGTAGAGGCCGAGCGACTCCTTCTCGAGCGCGAGGAGCTCCTTCTTCTCGAACTCGCCCGCCGGCACGGCCGGGTGCTGCTTGGGACGGTCGGCGCCTTCCTCGCCCCCGAGGTCGAAGATCGACCCCTGGCCGGAAAGCCGATCCGCATGATGGCGGGAGCCCCAGGCCAGGACGACGTCGAGCATGTCGTTCTCGAGCAAGCCCCTGCGGGGGGCGCCGGTCGAGGCGAGGGCCCCGCACTTGACGAGCGCTTCGAACGCGCGCTTGTTCACGACCTGGGGGTCGACCCGCTCGACGAAGTCCCAGACGCTCGCGAACGGCCCGCCGCTCTCCCGCGCCGCGACGATCGAGCGCGCAGCGTTCTCGCCGACGTTCTTGACCGCGTTCAGGCCGAACCGGATCTTCCCCGCGACGACCGCGAAGTCGACCTGAGACTCGTTCACGTCCGGTGGCTCGACCTCGATGCCGATGTCGTCGCACGCCGCGACGTAGAAGGGCACCTTGTCCTTCGTGTTCATGACCGAGGAGATGAGCGCCGCCATGTACTCGGCGGGCCAGTTCGCCTTCAGGTACGCCGTGCGGTAGGCGATGAGCGCGTAGCAGGCCGCGTGCGACTTGTTGAAGGAGTAGTCCTGGGCCTGCTCCATGTCCTTCCAGAGCTGATTGGCCACCGACGGCGTGACGCCGTTCGCCGCGCAGCCCTCGAGGAACTTGTCCTTGAGGGAGGCCATGAGCGCGTGGATCTTCTTCCCGATCGCCTTGCGGAGGTCGTCGGCCTCGGCGGGTGAGAAGCCGGCGAGCTGCTTGGCGATCTCCATGTACTGCTCCTGGTAGATGCAGATGCCGTACGTCGGCTCGGTGATCGGCTTCAGGCGCTCGTCGAGGAAGGTCACCCGCTCGCCGCCAGCCTTCCGTTTTCCGTAGACGGGGATGTAGCTCATCGGCCCGGGACGGTAGAGAGCCACGAGCGCGATCAGGTCCTCGAACTCGGTCGGCTTCACCTGGCGCAGCGCCTCCCGCATGCCCGAGGACTCGAACTGGAAGACGCCCGTGGACTCGCCGCGCGCGAGCATCTCGTACGTCTTCGCGTCGTCGAGAGGGACCCGCGTCAGATCGAGGCCGCCGACGAGCTCGACCGCCTCGTCGATGACGTCGAGGTTGCGGAGCCCGAGGAAGTCCATCTTCAAGAGCCCGAGTGCCTCGACATCGCCCATGGGGAACTGGGTGACGACCTCCTGGTCGGCGCCCTTCTGCTGGAGCGGGAGGTACTCGGTGAGCGGACGATCGCCGATGACGACGCCTGCGGCGTGGATCGAGTCCTGGCGCACGAGCCCCTCGAGCGGCTTCGCCAGGTCGACGATCTGGCGCACGATCTCGTCGGCGTCGTAGGCGCCCTTGAGCTCGGCGGACGGCTTCAGGCAATCGTCTAGATAGACCTTCGGGCCCTCGGGGATGAGCTTGGCGACCTTGTCCACCGTGCCGTAGGGGATGTCGAGCACCCGCCCGGCGTCGCGCACGGCGGCACGGGCCATCATCGTCCCGAACGTGATGATCTGGGCGACGCGGTCGCGCCCGTACTTCTCCGCGACGTAGTTGATGACCTGATCGCGCCCGTGAACGGAGAAGTCGATGTCGATGTCGGGCATCGACTTGCGTCCCGGATTGAGGAAGCGCTCGAAGAGGAGGTCGTACTCCATCGGATCGATGTCCGTGATCTCGAGGCAGTACGAGACGAGCGAGCCGGCCGCCGAGCCGCGCCCGGGCCCCACCCCGATCCCGTGCGTCTTGGCGAAGTGGATGAAGTCCCAGACGATCAGGAAGTAGTCCGCGAAGCCCATCTCGCGGATCGTCCTGAGCTCGAACTTGAGGCGCTCCTGGAGCTCCGGCGTCGACGTGCCGTAGCGCTTTTGCAGGCCTTTCTCGCACAGCTCGACGAGGTAGTCGAAGGCGTCGCGCCCGTCCGGCGTCGGGTAGTGCGGCAGGCGGATGACGCCGAGCTCCATCGAGACCGAGCAGCGCTCGGCGATCTCGAGCGTTCGCGCGAGGGCCTCCGGGTAGTCGGCGAAGTCCTGCGCCATCTCGGCGGGGGTCTTGAAGTAGAACTGGTCGGTGTCGAACCTCCAGTGGTTCGGGTTCGCGAGCGTGTCGCCCGACTGGATGCAGAGGAGCGCCTCGTGCGCGCGCGCGTCCTCGTGGCGGAGGTAGTGGACGTCGCCCGTGGCGACGAGCGGGAGGCCGGTGGACTTGGAGAGGGTGGCGAGCTCGGCATTGATCTTCTTCTGGATAGCAAGCCCGGCGTCCTGGATCTCCAGATAGGTCGATTCCGGCCCGAAGACGTCACGAAGCTGTGCGATTTCGCGCTCCGCTGCCGCGGACTGGCCGTTCTCGAGCGCCTTGCAGACCCGGCCGGAGAGGCAGCCCGAGAGCGCGATCAGCCCCTGAGAGTGCGAGCTGAGGAGCTCCCAGTCGACCCGCGGCTTGTAGTAGTAGCCCTCGAGATATCCCCCCGAGGCGAGCTTGATGAGGTTCGCGTACCCCTCGTTCGACTCGGCGAGGAGCGTGAGGTGCGCGTAGCCCTTCTGTTGCGCCCGCCGGTCGTCGCAGACGTAGACCTCGCAGCCGACGATCGGTTTGACCCCCGCGCGCTCGGCCTCCCGGTAGAGCTCCACCGCGCCGGCCAGCGACCCGTGGTCGGTGAGCGCGACCGCCGGCATCTCGAGCTCGCCCGCCCGCGCGGCCAGCTCGGGGATGCGGCACGCCCCGTCGAGGATCGAGTACTCGGAGTGGACGTGGAGGTGGACGAAGGGCGCGGACGACACCGAATGCGACATCGTAGACCCGGCACCGGTCGAGACTGGGCTGCCTTCTGAGTGGGAGATCCCAAACAGACGTCCAAAAGAGAAAAGACCTCTCTGGTCATCCGATCGAGAAAGGGCGAGAGCGCTCCTCGTGCGTGCGGTGGCTCGTCGTCGACCTCGAAGACCAGGCTAGGCTGCGTCCACGTGGCCGAAGTTCTGCTCTTCCATCATGCTCAGGGCCTGACGGCCGGGTGCCTCTCCTTCGCCGATCGACTCCGCGCTGCCGGACACGTCGTGCACGCGCCAGATCTCTACGACGGTAAGACCTTCACCGAACTCGCCGACGGCATCGACTACGCCGAACAGGTCGGCTTCGACACGATCATCGAGCGCGGTCGACTCGCCGCTGACGACTTGCCGAACGAAATCGTCTATGCCGGCTTCTCGCTCGGGGTGATGCCGGCGCAGATGCTGGCCCAGACAAGGCCCGGTACGAAGGGAGCCTTGCTGTTTCACAGTTGCGTCCCGACCTCGGAGTTCGGCCGCCCGTGGCCGCAGGGCGTCCCGCTCCAGATACACATGATGGACGCCGACGAGTGGGTCTTGCCGCCGAACGAAGACCTCGACGTCGCCCGCCACCTCGCCGAGACGATCGAGAGCGCAGAGCTGTTCCTGTACCCCGGCGATCGGCACCTGTTCGCTGACAGCAGCCTCCCCGACTACGACGAAAACGCCGCGGCACTGCTCACGGAACGCGTGCTCAGCTTCCTCGACGACATCGAGTAGCTGCACAGCTCCCCGCCGGATGACCCACATCGGCCGACGTAGAGCTTCTAAGCCCGCGCATGGTTCCTGCCTACCGGGGTTATTCTGTCCGGTGCAGGGAGGAGGGAATCCATAGCCACAAAGGAAGAGAAGCTCGAGATGGAGGGCGAGGTGGCCGAGGCCTTTCCCAACGGCATGTTCAAGATCAACCTCGACTCGGGCCACGAGGTGCTCGGCTATACGGCCGGCAAGATGCGCCGCTTCCGGATCAAGATCTTCCCCGGCGACCGGGTGAAGGTGGAGCTCTCGCCCTACGACCTCTCGCGCGGCCGGATAGTCTACCGCTATCGCTGAGCCGTACGGCTACCGCTGGCTCCGTTCTGCAAACTGAGCCCGTGGAGGAACGCTCGCGCTTCCGGGGCTCGCTGCTCGGGCTCGCCGTCGGCGACGCGCTCGGCGCGCCCTTCGAGGGCCTCCCGCCGCGTTCGTTCGGCCCTGTGGAGGACATGGTCGGCGGCGGGCACCGCGGCCTTCCGGTGGGCACCTGGACGGACGACACGTCGATGGCCCTCTGCCTCGCCGACAGCCTCGTCGCGCGAGCCGGCTTCGACCTCGGGGACCAGCTCGACCGCTACCTCCGCTGGCTCCAGGCCGGGTATCTCTCGACCGCCGAGTACGCCTTCGGGATGGGCCGCACGACGTCGCGTGCGCTCGCGCGCTACGAGCTCACGGGCGACCCGACCTCCTCCGGCCTGACAGAGCCCCTGTCGGCCGGGAACGGCTCGATCATGCGCCTCGCCCCCGTGCCGCTCTTCTACGCCGCCGACCGCGCCGAGGCGATCCGGCTCTCCGGCGAGAGCTCGCGCGCGACGCACGCGTCGCCGGTCGCCGTGGATGCGTGCCGTTACCTCGGCGCCCTGATCGCCGGCGCGGGGTCAGGTCTTGCAAAGGAGCACCTGCTCGCAGACGACTACTTCGACGAAGAGCTCGTCCCCGAGGTGGAGGAGGTCGCGCGCGGCTCCTTCCGCCGGTCGGATCCCCCCGAGGCCTCCGGCTACGTCGTGCACACCCTCGCGGCTGCCCTCTGGGCGCTCGAGCGGAGCTCCTCGTTCCGCGAGGGCGCGTTGCTGGCCGTCAACCTCGGCGGCGACACGGACACGACGGCCGCCGTGTTCGGCCAGCTCGCGGGCGCCCTCGAGGGCGAGGAGGCGATCCCGGAGGAGTGGCGCGCGAAGCTCGTCCGGCGCGAGCTGATCGAGCGGATGGCGGACGCGCTCTTCGGCGCTCGTCGTACGTCATAAGAGATATACTGGGCCCATGACTCCCGGCGAGCTCCTCCGGGCTGCGCGCCGCCGCCACGGCGTGACGCAGGAGCAGCTCGCCGCCCGTGCGCGGACCTCGCAGGCGGCGATCTCCCGCATCGAGCGAGGCATCGTCTCCCCCTCCGTCGCGACACTCGCCTCGCTGCTCGACCTCCTCGGGGAGGAGCTTGAGCTCTCCGCCCGTGAGATCGACTACGGCCACGACCGCACGCTGCTGCGCAAGAACCTCGCGATGACTCCTTCCGAGCGCATCGATCACGGAGTCGCCTTCGCGGAGTTCGTGCGCCGGAACGTGGGTGCGGCGCATCGTGGCTGACTTCCAGCCCAAGGTCATCCTCTCGACGCTCAAAGACCACGGCGTCGAGTTCGTGGTGATCGGCGGCCTCGCGGGTATCGCTCAGGGTTCGGCCTATCCGAGCTACGACGTCGACATCACGTACGGGAGGGTCTACGAGAATCTCGAACGGCTCGCCGCGGCCCTCCGTGAGCTCGGGGCGACCCTTCGCGGCGCCCCGGCCGGGCTCCCCTTCCTGCTCGATGCCGAGACGCTTGCGAGGGGTGCTCACTTCACCTTCGAGACCACCTTCGGCTCGCTTGACCTGCTGAGCGATCCGGACGGCGCGCCTCGCTACGATGCGCTGCGTTCGGCCGCCGTTTCCGCGGAGATCGACGGCGTCGCCGTGAGCGTTGCCTCGCTGGACCACCTGATCGCCATGAAGGAGGCGTCCAGCCGCACGAAAGACAAGCTGATGGCGACGGAATACCGCGTGCTTGCGGACGAAATCCGCCGCCCTCGTTGAAGCCCTCCGGCGGCTCGCCTAAGCTCGGGCGGGTGGACCCGGGGAGTATCTTCAAGGGGCTGAACCCCGAGCAGCGGCGTGCCGTCGAGGCCGTCCGCGGCCCCGTCTGCATCCTTGCGGGCGCCGGCTCCGGCAAGACGACGACGATCACGAGGCGGATCGCCAACCAGGTCGCCACGGGCACGTTCCGCCCCACGGAGATCCTCGCCGTAACCTTCACGGACAAGGCCGCGACCGAGATGCGCGAGCGGCTGGGGCGGCTCGGCGCAGCGGGCGTCCCGGCGCGCACCTTCCACTCGGCCGCCCTCGCGCAGCTCCACTACTTCTCGCGCGCCGGCGTCGGAGAGATCCTCTCCTCGAAGGCGCTCCTTCTCAAGCAGATCGCGAGCTCCCTGCCGGTGCCGTTCCGCTTCCGCCCCGTCGGCGACCTGGCCACCGAGGTCGAGTGGGCGAAGAATCGGCGCCTGACGCCCGCGACCTACCTCGACGGGCTCGACGGGCACGAGCCTCCGATCCCGGAGGATCTGATGCTGCGCGTCTTCCGCGAGTACGAGCGCCGCAAGGAGGCGCGCGGCCGGATCGACTTCGAGGACGTGCTCGAGCTCGCCGTGCGCCTCTTCGACGAGGACGAGGAGGCCGTCGAGACGTTCCGGGCCCGCTACCGCGCCTTCACTGTCGACGAGTACCAGGACGTGAACCTGCTCCAGCAGTCGCTCCTCGAGCGCTGGCTCGGCGACCGCGAGGACCTCTGCGCCGTGGGCGACGACTACCAGTCGATCTACTCCTTCACCGGTGCGACGCCCGACCACCTCCTCGCCATGCCGGACCAGTTCCAGCGGGCGACTGTCGTCCGGCTGGAGGAGAACTACCGCTCGACGCCCGAGATCCTGGGGACGGCGAACGGCCTCGTGCCTCGCCTCGGAGGGGCGCGGAAGGTGCTGAGGGCGGTGAGGCCGCCGGGCGGCAAGCCGGTCGTGCGGGCGTTCGCGAGCTCGACCGCGGAGGTGGACGCGCTCGTCGCGCGGGTCACTGTCCTCCACGAGGAAGGCGTCCCTTACGAGGAGATGGCGGTGCTCTACCGCATCAACGCGCGCTCGGAGGACTACGAGGAAGCGCTCTCCCTCGCCGAGATCCCGTACCAAGTGCGGGGCGGCGCGTTCCTCGCGCGCCCGGCGGCGAGGTCGACGCTGAGGCTGCTGCGCCGTGCTCCGGGGTCGCGCGCCGCCGAGGCCGTGCGGGCCGCCGCGGACGCGCAGGGGTTCACGGAGGACGTCCCAGAGGGCATCGGCGCAGAGGAGGCGACGCGCCAGAGCGACCTCGCCCGGCTCGTGCGGCTGGCGGAGGAGCTCGACGACGGGACGGGGACGGTGGCCGACTTCGTCGCCGACCTCCAGGCTCGCTTCGGCGAGGCGCAGGGCCGTGGCGTCAACCTGCTCACGTACCACCGAGCGAAGGGCCTCGAGTTCGAGGCCGTCTTCCTCCCGAACCTCGTCGGGGGCGAGCTCCCGTTCAAGCGTGCGGAGGTCGAGGAGGAGCGCCGCCTCTTCTACGTCGGCATGACGCGCGCGAAGCGACACCTGGAGCTCACGTGGAGCGGCAAGCCGAGCCGGTTCCTGAGGGAGCTCGGCGTCCTGCGGGAGCCGGAGCCCGTCGGTGACGACGACCCGCTCTTCAAGGCGCTCAAGACGTGGCGGCGAGGCCGGGCCAAGGAGGAGGGCATTCCGGCCTTCGTCGTCTTCCACGACAAGACGCTCGAGGAGATCGCCCGCCGGCGCCCCGGCGATCTGGCCGCGCTCGCCGCCGTGTCAGGAGTCGGCCCAGCGAAGCTCGAGCGCTACGGCGGCGACGTGCTCGCCGCGCTCGCCGCAGCCCGCTGAGCACCGACGACTACCGAACGGGGCGGCGGCCGTTCGAGACCGGTAGACGACCCGCGTCCAGGAGCGCCGAGATCCGCTCCCACTTCTCGCGGTAGTCCTCGCGACCGGTCGCCTCCAGCGCCTCGGAATAGGCCCGCACCATCACGTGAAGGAGCCTCTCGTCGAAGGAGCGCTTCATCTGCTCCTCTCCGAGCGCCACCGCGACCTCGGGATCGCCCCGGTCGCAATGCACGGCGACGGCGCAGGTGCAGAGCGCTCGCGCCGGCCAGCCCGAGGGGTTCAGCTCCCCGGCGACACGCACGGTCGTGAGGGCGAGATCGAGCTCCCCGGCCTCGCGAAGGGCGGCCGCGAGGCGCGTCAGCCCCCACGCTCTCTCGTCCGCCGAGTCGGCGGTCGCGGCCTCGACGGCGAGCTCGACGATCGGGCCCGCATCCGCCGCATTCCGCTTCGCGACGGGGGCCTGCCGCCCAGGATCAGCCTGGAGTGTGAAAGCGCGTTCGACCAACGAGATCGTCCTCGGAGCTCTCTTGACAGCGTAGGCGCTCCCTTGCCCTTTGTAAATAGATCGGGACGCGTTACGGTGCTCCGGTGCACTTGCTCTTCGTCGACGAGAGCGGCAAGCTCGACCAGGGCGGCCTGTTCGCGCTCGGCGGGATCGCCGTCCAGGACGCGCGCTGGCCGGAGCTCAAGGAGCTCTGGCAGACGACGCTACGCCGGCAGGGCTGGCCGCTCGAGCGCGAGATCAAGTGGCACGGGATCCGCAAGGGCGTCGTCCCGCCCGGGGTCGCAGATGCGCTCTTCGCCGCGCTGGCCGCGGCACCCTTCACCTGCTACGTGACGCTCCTCGAGCAGGAGCTCGGTCGCGAGACCTTTCCCGAGTTCTTCGGAGAACCGGAGGACACGTACGGGACGGCGCTCATGTTCCTCGCCGAGCGCTTCCACCACCTGCTCGCCGAGGAGGACGACCTCGGCGTGATCGTGATCGACAGCCGCTTCCGCGAGGAGGACGCCCGCCTGCGCCGCTTCTTCAGCGACCTCACCGAGGAGGGCACCCCGTACGTCAAGCTCGGGCGCATCGTCGAGGGCCTCTTCCTCGGTCCGAGTCACTACTCCATCGGCCTCCAGTGCGCCGACCTCGTCGTCGCTGCCACGGCGGCGGCCGAGCGCGGCGTCGGGGACGGCCGCCGCTACTTCAAGCAGCTCCTCCCCCGCTTCGCCCGCCATCCGGCAACGGGCGAGCTCGAGGGCGTCGGGCTGAAGCGGTTTCCAGAGACGAAGCCGCGGGAGCGCTCGGAGCGGCACCTGTTCTGACGCTCGGCCGCGCCATCGTCGACGGCGCGAGACGGCATGGACGGGTCTAGCTCCGGGCAAGCCCGAAAGGGCTGCCCTCGGAGTCCCGGCAGATCGCCCATCGCTCGCCCGGGTGGACGACCTCGCCGCCCAGCTCCTGGACGTGGGCGAGCGCCTCGCCGAGGTCGGCGACGACGAAGTAGGGAAGCGAGAAACGGTCGCCCGGCCCGGGCCCTCGCTCGTGCAGCCCGAGCGCAACTCCCCCCGCTTGCGTCTGCCAGCCGCGTCCCTCCCCCTCCTTGCGCTCGGCGAACGGAACGCCCAGCAGGCCCTCCCAGAAGCGGCGAGCCCGATCCGCGTCGTCCGCGGGGAACTCGACGAGCGAAAGCTCGGCCATGCGGCGATCGTAGCGCCGGGGCGACCCACCGGCAGACCGAGTACCATGGACGGAGCAGAACGGCGCCGAGTGCGCGACACCGGCGATCTGCGCGCAGGGGACATCGCGCCCAGCACTCTGTCCCTACGAGGAGGACAGGACGCCCGGCATTTACGGTGTGGCAAGGCGAGCGTTCCCGGAATGCGGCAATCGACGGAACGGAGGGCCTTGAATGAGCTCGAGCTCCAAGAGGCGTCAGACGATGGCGAAGATGACGCGCGAGCGGACGGTCAAGGAGCGTCGCGCGCGGAAGCAGGAGAAGAAGGAAGAGAAGAAGCAGGCGGCGGCCGCTGCGCGCGCCGCGAATGTCGCCGGCACGTTCCCGACATTCACCGTCGACGACCAGACACGAAGCGGCTGAGCCATTAGCGCACGCCTCCACAGCGGAGGGGTGAGCTCCTCGCGGGTGGGACGCCGACCCGGGAGACCGGCACTCGGGAGCGCCAGGTCCGCGCTCGTCGGACTTGGCTCCTCACGGCGGGGAAGGCTCGCCGTCTCGCTCGGGCTCTCGATCGTGACGACCGCGATCCTTGTTGTCGCGGGCCGCTCTCTGATCGACTCCGGCTGGCCGCTCTCGCAAGGGAATCCCGGTCTGATCGCCGCCGCGGGCGTTCTCTTGGTGGTCGCGTACGGATTCAAGGCATACGGGTGGCGCCGCCTCTTCAGGGCGACCGAGCGCCCCGGGCCGCTCGCGCTCGCCGCCGCCGGCGGTGGCGCCTCGATCATGGGCGTCGCTCTCCCGGGCCGCTTCGACGAGGTGATCCGAATCGCGATCGTGCGCCGCTATCCAGGCTGCCCGGTCGGCGTCCGCGGCATTTGCCTCTCCCTCGTCACGCTCGGCCTCATCGACACCGTGGCGCTCTCGCCGCTCGCGACGGCTGCCGCGGTGTTCCCTGGGAGCTCGCCCGCCGTGCGCGCGGGCTTCGCCGTCATCGGCATAGGCGGAGTCGGGGCGGCGGCGGTCATCCTCTTCCTTCCTCGCCTCTCCGCCCGCAGCCGCCTCGGCCGGTTCCGGCTCTGCCGCTGGGTTGCGCCACGAGCGACTCCGTGGCGCGAGGCAGCTCGCGCGTGGGGTCTCGTCCTTGCCTCGTGGCTCATCCGGATCACCGCGATCTTCCTGCTGCTCAGCACGTTCGGGATCGCGCTCTCCTTCCCGCTCGCCATCATGTTCATCTGCGCCGGGGCGGCCTCGGCCGCCATCCCGATCGGCCCAGCGGGAGCGGCGACCCAGATCGCGGCCGGGGCGACCCTTCTCGTCGTCTCCGGCGTGGAGGCGTCCCAGGCGGTCGGCTTCGCGCTCGCCGCCCAGACGCTCCTCATCCTCTCGGGAGCCTCGATCTTCCTCGCGGCCGTCGCCTGGCGCACGAGCCTGCACGCCTGGTCGTTCCGGCCCGGGCGGACGGCGCGCCTCGCCCAGATCTAGGGTCGTTTCTCAGAAGAGCTCGTGGACGCTGATCACGACGTCGAGTCCGCGGTCGACGCGCGCGCAGTCCCTGCCCCTACCCCCGTCCACCCGGTCACGCTTCCCGTCGCGGGCGTAGAGGAGGTCGCGAGCGGGCCCTCCGAAGAGGCGGTCGCGACCCTTGCCGCCGAACAACCGGTCGCCTCCACGCCCGCCGAACAGGCGGTCTCGGCCAGCCTGGCCGCGGAGGATGTCGTTCCCTTTCCCGCCCACAAGACGATCGTCGCCCCCGCCCCCGAAGATGCGGTCGTCCCCGCCGCCACCGTACACGCGGTCGTCGCCTCCGCCTCCCAGAATTAGGTCGTTGCCGCCCCGCCCACGGATGACGTCGGCCCCGCCGTAGCCGCAGATGACGTCGCTCCTCGGCGTGCCGACGATCACGTCCGGGCCGCTCGTGCCGCTAATCGTGCAGCCGGGCGCCGCAGCCGCCTCGGGCGCCAACATGAGCGCCACCACGCCCGACGAGGCGAGCGCGAGCGCCGAGGCCGCTGCGGCCGCGCACGGCGCCCACGCCCGCCCCTTCGGGGCCGGCGTTATCTCAGGACATGCCACCGGTGCTTCGCCACCCAGATGCAGGCGGTGATGAAGGCGAGGTACACGGTCCCGAGCATCATCGCGATCATCCAGAGCGGAGTGTTGCCCGCGACGTCGTCAGCGGGCCCGGGCACTGCCCGGCCTGCGCCGTGGAGGAACCCGTCTCGGACGTCACCCGCGATCGCGCTGACCTTGCCCGCGAGCCCTCCGACAGGGTTGCCGCCGGACGCTCGGACGCCAAGGACTCCGCCGGCCCCGCCGGAGCCCGATGCCCCGGCCACCGCAACCGAAGCGCGATTCGCGGTCGCTCCGACCATGCAGCGCAACGGAATCGGCGGGGCGTTCGCCAAGAGGAACCGCGCGCTCATCACGGAAGCGGCCGAGGGTCCTGATGCTCTGACAGCGAGCGCAAGACCTGCGAGCGTGGCGAGACCCGCTGCGACGAGGAACGTCTGTTCACCCGTGAGCGCCGGGAGCGCCTCGAACGGCAGCCCCGCGAACACGTCGCCACTCTCGGGGGCCGGCTCCACAGCCTCGGCGAGGCCCGACCCGACGACGAAGGTTGGATCGCTCTGGGCGGCACCCCCGCCCGCCCCTGCGATGACATCGGCCAGAAGGCGGTCAACCGACGCCGACGCACTCTCGCTCGCCGGTGTGGCCGCAGCGGTCACCGGGTCGGCCGCCGCCCCGATCAGCGGCTCCGCGAAGCCGCCGTCGGCGGCGGACGCGACCGTGCCAGCCAGGGAGGCAACCTGCTCCGACGCGCCGTCGCTGACCGGTCCGACCGCGCCGGTCATCGTCTCTACGACGCCCCCGCGAGCGTCGCCGACGATGTCCGCGAGGACCGCATCGGGCGGCCCCGCCAGCACGTCCGGAAGCGGCGCCACCCCGCCTGTGAACGGGTCGACCGCGGACGTCGCCTCGTCCACCGGCGCCCCCACCTGACCCGAAAGCACGTCCTGCAGGCCAACGAGGCTCGCAGACTCCTCTGTCGACCTCGACAGCGTGTCCGCGAGCGGCTCCGGGCCACCGGTCACCGTCCCGAGCGCGGACGTCGCCTCGTCCACCGACGACCCCACCTGACCCGAAAGCACGTC
>JBOHAD010000020.1:0-37072 GCA_050697555.1 Gaiellaceae bacterium
GCCGGCCACGAAGTCGCCCGCAAGGGCGTCGGGTACGTGCCCCAGCGCGACAACGTCTTCCCGAGCCTGACCGTCGAGGAGAACCTCGAGCTCGGTGCGCTCCCCCGGCCCGGGACGCCGGTCAGGGAACGGATTGCCGGGATCGTCGCCCTCTTCCCGGTGCTCGGAGAGCGGCGCAGGCAGCAGGCCGGCACGCTCTCGGGCGGAGAGCGCCAGATGCTCGCGCTCGGCCGCGCCCTCATGCCCGACCCGGCCGTGCTGCTCCTGGACGAGCCGTCAGCGGGACTCGCTCCCGCCTTCGTCGGCACGATCTTCGAAAAGGTCGGCGAGGTGAACGCGGCCGGCGTGACGATCCTGATGGTGGAGCAGAACGCCCGTCAGGCGCTCGCGCTCTCGACTCGCGGCTACGTGCTCGACGTCGGCCAGAACCGCTTCGAGGGGCGCGGCGAGGACCTGCTCGTCGACCCGCAGGTGGGTCGGCTCTACCTGGGCGGCGGGGGGCGGGTCTAGGAGCCCGCGCCCGCCCGCGTCAGGAGCCGTCGCCGAATCCGGCCGCCTCGGCGTCCGTGATCGTGATCTCCTCCGTGGCGACGTCGTACTGGCCGACCACCGTCTGCGTGCCGTCGATGTACTTGTAGATGTCGTAGATCGCCGAGGTCGGATCTCCGACCTCGTCGAAATCGATCGCGCCCGAGATGCCCTCGTAGTCGACGTCTTCGCCGGCGGCGAGCGCTTCGACCGCCTGCGGCAGCTCTTGCCACGTGAACTGGGTGCCGGGCGGCCCGCTGACGGCCGTGAGGCTCTCCGTGATCGCGTCCGGTTCGTTCGATCCCGCATGAAGGGCGGCGAGGAAGCAGAGGACGGTCGCGTCGAAGTTGTTCTGTGCGAACGCTTCGAGCGGCGGGATGCCGGAGGTTCCCTCGTAAAGCTCGAGGAAGGCGTCCCAGGACTCGCTCTGCGGCACGCCCGGCCGCGTCCCGACGGCCCCGTCCATCGACTCGAACGGCACCTCGTCCGGGATCTGCGCCGGCTGCCCTCCGGCCACGTAGAGGTCCTCGCCGTTGAAGTTCCCGGCGCGCAGCAGCGCCGCGCCGAGCTTCGCGTAGGTCGCCGGGAAGTCGAGGATGAAGTAAGCGTCGGCATCGCCGCTCACGATCTCCTGGGCCTCCGAGTCGAGCGAGGGCGCCTCCGGGTCGTAGAGGAGCGGACCCTGCACCGTACCGCCCAGCTCCACCCAGGCAGGTTCGAAGACGCTCATGAAGCCCTCGCCGAACGCGTCGTTGCGGGCGGCGAGCGAGAGCGTCGTGTCGGTGCCGAGATCCGCGGCGATCACGCTGGCGACCGCGGGCCCCTGCAGCGCGTCGCTCGGGAAGAGCCGGAAGACGAGCCCCTCGTCCTCGAGCTCGGAGATCTCGATGCTCGACGCGGAGGTCGCAACATTCGGGACGCCCTCGGGGACCGTGACGGCCTCTGCGACGGCGATCGCCGATGACGACGTGAGGGGCCCGGTGATGCAGCTCGCGTCGCCGGCCACGAGTCGCCGCGCCGCCGAGACCGCGCCCTGCGGGGTCGTCTCGTCGTCGGCGTGCTCGAGCGTGACGGTCACTCCGACTCCCGCCTCCTCGAGCGCCCGGTCGATCTCGGCCTTCGCCAGGTCGGCGGCGGCCTGGTGCGAGGGTCCGAAGACGTTCTCGGCGCCGGTGAGGGAGACGATGTCGCCGATCACGAGCTCGAAGTCAAGCGCTTGCGGCTCGCCGTCTTCGCCCGCGGGCTGCTCGGCGCCGTCGTCGTCGCCGCCACACGCGGCGAGTACGAGCGCGGCTGCGAGAAGCAGGAGGAGCGCCGCCTTCCGGAGTGTCCACCGTCTCCAGCCGTTGCGGAACGCCAAGTCAACCTCCCTGACGGTACGTGCGAGGAAGCGACCCTTTCCCGGGTCGCGAGGGCAGGCGACGTTAGCATCTGTCGCCGACACGTTCAACGGGTTCCGGCCCCGGGGCGGCGGCTCCACGAGCCCAGCCGGCGGAAGGCCGTGGCGCTCCGGATGAGGTAGGGTGGTCCTCACTGGCCCTACCCTCAGAATCTGGCCCAGAGCCCGCAACACACCGACGCGCCGTGGCGCGCGAGGCGAGGAGCTCTCAGGCGAACGGATTTCGACTGTAGGGCCAGCCCTTTGCGTAAACGAGCCGCTCGCGCTGGCCGCGCCGAACGGGGCTTTCTAGGAGACGACGTCGACCGGGGCGCTCTCGTGGAGCGCCTGCCACACCCGCAGGAGCAGGTCGAGCTCCAGGCGCGCCCGCTCCTCGTCGAGCTCCGCCGGCAGGCCGACCTCGATCACGGCCGCGACGTGCTCCGCCGTGCACTCGCGCCGGCGCAGGAACTCGACGAGCTCCTCGGCGAGCGCGGGTTCGCTCAGCTCGAGGCGAGCCGTCATCCGCATTCCCGGAGCGAAGCGTCCCGTTTTCTCCCCTTTGGCCGCAGTTGGGCTTCGCTGCCCTGCTCTCACTGTGAGGGAGCGCGCGGCGCTGTCAACTCCCGCCCGTTATCGTCGGCGCATGCCGGACCTGGCACGGAGGCTGTCGGTGGCGCGCGGCGACGAGCTCGCCGACCTCGTCGTCGAGGGCGGCAAGGTCTTCTCCGTCTTCACGCGCGAGTGGCTCGAGACCGACATCGCAATCGCGGACGGCTTCGTCGCCGGCCTGGGCGACTATGCTGGCCGCGAGGTGCTCCACGCGGGCGGCAAGTACGTCGTCCCGGGCTTCATCGATGCGCACATGCACCTGGAGTCCTCGAAGCTGCTCGTGGACGAGTTCGCGCGGCTCGTCCTCCCCTTCGGGACGACGGCGGTCGTGGCCGACCCGCACGAGATCGCCAACGTCCTCGGGACGGACGGCGTCCACTGGCTCGCCGACCTCTGCGCCGGCCTGCCGCTCGACGTCTTCTTCATGGCCTCCTCCTGCGTTCCCGCCTCCCGCTTCGAGTCGCCGCGGCGCACGCTCCTGCCGGGCGACCTCGAGGGATTGCTTCGCCGCCGCCGGGTGATCGGGCTCGCGGAGATGATGAACTTCCCCGGCGTCATCTCGGGCGACGCGGCGGAGCTGGCCAAGCTCGACCTCCAGCACGCGACGCACGTGGACGGGCACGCGCCCGGCGTGCTCGGGAAGGAGCTCCAGGCCTACGCGGCGGCCGGGATCCGCTCCGACCACGAGGCGTTCACGATCGAGGAGGGCCGCCAGCGCCTGCGCGCGGGCATGTGGCTCCTGATCCGGGAGGCCTCGGCGGCGCGCAACCTGGAGGCGCTCATCCCGCTCGTGGGGGAGTTCGGCCCGGGGCGGATGGCCTTCTGCACGGACGACCGGGAGCCGGAGCACATCGCCGCGGACGGGCACGTGAACTCGATGGTGCGGCAGGCGGTGGCCACGGGCGTCGCCCCGGAGGACGCGCTCGTCATGGGCTCCTTCAACGCGGCGCAGTGGCACGGCCTGCGGGAGCTGGGTGCGGTGGCACCGGGGTACCAGGCCGATCTGCTCCTCCTGCCGGACCTCGAGCGCTTCGAGCCGGAGACCGTGCTGAAGCGAGGGAGGCCGGTGGAGGAGATCGCCAAGCCCGCGGTGCCGGAGTGGGTTAAGCACACGGTGCGCATCCAGCCGGTGGCCTCGAACGAGTTCCAGGTCCCGTGGGAGAGCGGCCGGGCGCGCGTGATCGGGATCGTCGAGGGCCAGATCGTGACGGAGGCGCTCGAGGAGGAGCCGCTGGTGGAGGAGGGCCTCGCCGTCGCGGATCCGTCGCGCGACCTGGCCAAGATCGCCGTCATCGAGCGCCACCTGGGCACGGGTCGCGTCGGGCTCGGCTTCGTGCGCGGCTTCGAGCTCGGCCGGGGCGCCCTCGCCTCGACGGTCGCCCACGACGCGCACAACATCGTCGTCGTGGGCGTGGACGACGGGGACATGGCGCGCGCTGTGCAGCGTCTCGCGGAGATGGGCGGGGGCATGGTCGTGATCGCCGACCGCGGCGTGCAGGCGGAGCTGCCGCTGCCGGTGGCGGGGCTCCTCTCGGACGAGCCGGTGGATCAGGTCGTCGAGCAGAGCCGAGCGTGCGTCGCGGCGGCGCGGGAGCTCGGCTGCCGGCTCCAGTCGCCCTTCCAGTCCATGGCGTTCCTGGCCCTGTCGGTGATCCCGAAGCTGAAGATCACGGACAAGGGCCTCGTGGACGTCGACCGGTTCGAGCTGGTGCCGCTCCGGGCAAACTGAGGCCGATGCGGAAGGAGCTCAAGGAGGCGAGGAAAGCGCTCGCGAAGGGGCGTGCGGACGAGTCGCTCGTCCACCTCTGGAACGTGCTCGAGCCCGCGCGCCTGGCCGGCGACCGGCGGGAGCTCGGCGCGATCGCGCAGCTGGCGACGGAGATCCGCGAGCACGGCGAGTCGGTCGAGCAGCGCGAGGCCGAACGCCTCCTCCAGGAGGTGCGCGAGACGGCGGCGGGCGAGGGCCAGCCGGAGGCCGTCGTCTCCGTCCCGGGCAGCGGCAACGGCGGCGGCTACGTGACCGAGGGAGAGGCCGCGGAGGAGGTCGAGGGCGAGCAGACGCGCGGCGGGCTCGCCCGCTTCATCCTGCCGGCCATCTTCCTCGTCATCGTGATCGTGAACGTCATCGCCGGCTTGACCGGCGAGGACTAGAGAAGACCGAAGAGGCGGCGCCGGCGCGGCGGCTGCTCAGCCTCCTCTTGCGCGGCACGCCTCTTCGCCTCGAGCTCCTCCTCGCCCTTCTTCGCCCGTTCGTAGAGCCGCCGCGAGCGCTCGTTTTCGCCGGCCTTCCACTCGGCCCATTCCTCGGCCGTCATCCAGGGTGGGTGCCAGTCCCGCTTACGACTCATCGTCGTCCTCCTCCGCGGTGAGGATAGCGAGGATGTCGAGGGTCCACGCCTTGATGTCGGACAGCGCTTCGATGATCTCGATCACCTCGTCGTGCTCGATCGGGAGCTCCGGGAGAGGCTGCGACCGGCGCCAGAACACAGGTCGATCCTGACTTCGCAACGACTCCCTCACAAGACGGCCAAACCGGCCGCGTCCGGCCGGCCGTCTACCCTCCGGCGAGCGTGAGCGTCGCCGCTCCAACCGTCCCCCGCAACCGTCCCTGCCCCTGCGGCTCCGGGCGCAAGCACAAGCTCTGCTGCGGGACGACGCGGACGGAGGAGCGCGAGCATCAGCATCGCCAGGAGGCGCTGACCGCGGCGGCCCACTTTGCGGTGGCCGTCCCCCTCGCCCGCCCCACGACGGCCGAGTTCGACGCCTGGGCCGACCGTGTCGCCCGGTCCGGCGGTGCGGTCGACGAGGAGGAGAATGGACGCCTGCTGGACGAGGGCCGCGATGTCCTCGCCGCCGAGGAGCGTGAGCGCGTCGTCGAGGCGGTGCGGCGCGCGCTGCCCTCGCTCTGCGATGAGCTCGAGGAGAGCGTCGGCGCCGAGGCGCTCGCGGAGGCGATCCTCATGGGCGCCGTCGTCGCCGGCGTGAACGAGCGCGTCCGGGCCGGGGACACGCGGTCACTGTGGCTCATCGAGGACGACTCGGCGGAGCGGGGCCCGGCGGAGGTTCTCTCGCTCGGGCTCGACCCCGGCGAGCTCTGGAACGCGGCCGAGACTCAACGGCTCGACGATGCCCTCAACGGGCTTCCCTACGACGACTACGACGATGACGATCCCGAGCTCGACCGGCTCTGGAACCGCACGGTCGCCGCAATGGCGAAGCGGATGGCGACTCCGGCACACCAACGCCGCCTCCAGCGGCTCGTCGGCTACCTGCGCGCCCGGCTCCCGATCGAGGGCTATCCCAAGACGTCCGGGGCCCTGATGGTGGCCTGCGAGATCTTCGAGCGGGACAAGACTGTGCGCGCGCGGACCGCCGCACTCCTCCTCGCCGACACGCTCTGAGCTAGAGGAGGCCGAGAAGCCGGCGCCGGCGCGGCCGCTCCGTCTCGGCCTTGCGCTTCGCTTCGTGATCGGCCTTCATTCGCTCGACGCGCTCACGGAACTGGCGAGCGCTCTCCTCGCGCTCTGCCTTCCGCCGCGCGTTCCTGAGGGCTCGGCTGCCTCGCTATCGCCTTCTCCTTCGAGGATCTTCAGAATGTCGTGCGTTCACGCCTTGATGTCGGACAGCGCTTCGAAAGGCCTGTCCTCAGCGGCGGCGGCTCGGGCGGGACGCCACGTGGGCGCGTTCGTCGATCCGCTGCCTGCGAGTATGTGCCGACCGATGGCGAAGGGAGGAATGCGATGGCGAGTGACCTGACGGTGAAGCTCGAGGATCGGCCGGGAACACTGGCCGCTGCCTGCGAGGCGCTCGGAAAGGACGGGATCAACATCGAGGGCTGCTGCGCCTACCCAGGCGACGGCGGACTCATGCACGTTCTCGTCGAGGACGCGGCCGCCGCGCGGAGCGCGCTCGAGGGCGAGGGCTTTGTCGTGAGCAACGAGCGGGACGTGCTCGTCGTCGAGCTCGAGGACCGTCCCGGCGCCGCAGGCGACACCCTCCGCCGCATTGCGGCAGTCGGCGTCAACCTCGACCTGGCCTATATGGCCACGCGCACGCGCCTGGTGGTGGGCGCGGACGACCTGGACCAGGCGCGCGCCGCCGTCTGAACGCCCGCTCAGCGCCGCCTGCTCGGCCGCGCGATCCGCACCTCGTCTGCCCGGCCGTCGCTCGTGAACGCCGACAGCTGAACCAGCTCCCCGTCGAGCTCGAGCCCCGATCCGACAACGCCGTCTGCAGCCACGCGCACGTCCTCACCCAGCCCCGGCGAGGGCCCCCGCCGGCGCGGGGCCGCAGTGACCGCGCCGACGAAGCCCTCCAGTCCGCCCGCCTCGGCGGGCGCGACATCGAGATGCTCGATCGCGTCGAGCAGGTAGCCGTCCAGGAGCTTGGGGTAGAGGTGCGCGAACGCCTCCGGCCGCGAGACGTAGTCGAGGCAGAGGAGCTCCGGGCCGAGCGCGAGCACGACACCCGCCTGCCCGGGCTCGAATGGGAAGGCCCCGCGCAGCTCGCCGAGGTCGCGCTCGCGCGAAGCAAACACGTCCGCTTGCGCACCGGTCGGCGAGAAGGTGCCGAGCCGCTCCGACTTCGCGCGGACCGCGTCCCAGACCTCGTGCTGGGCGTCGTCCCGCGCGAGCAGGGCCTGCGCCTTGACCCGCCGCAGCTCCGGGTGCGCAGCGTGGCCCGCCGCCGAGAAGGCGAGGGAGCGCGCGCTCCAGCGTCCCTGCTCGACGCAGGAGACGGGGATGACGGTCTCGCTCCGCGCAGGAACGAGCACGGTGACGTTGAGGATGCGGTTCTGCTTCGCGCCCACGAGTTCCTCGCCGTCATAGAGGAGCACGGCCGCGTCGAGCGGGTTCCGGACGAGGAGCTCCGGCACCGAGCCGGCCGCGCTCACCTCGGTGACGCGGAAGCCGAGCGGAAGCGCCTCGTCGAGCGTGACGTAGGCGGCCCGAGGCTGCGAGCGAGGAAAGAGCGGCGCGAGCACGATCCCGCGGTGCTCCACGGGCTCGCCGAGCTGGAGAGGTGCTGTGAGAGTCGTCATGCCTCATAGTCGCGCCGGGCGGCGCGTCCTCTTACGCAGCGACTACGTCAACCGGCGTCGCAGCTCCGCCCGCAGCCGGGCGAGCGGGTCGGAGCGGGGAAGCGCTAACCGCCTTCGGCCTGAAGCTCTTCCGTTGTGGCGGCTCCGCGCCTGAGTGCCTCTGACGAGGTGTAGCGCTGCCCTTGGGTCCAGGCTCCCTTTTTTGCGTGGGGGATCTCTTGGGGAAGGACCAGCGTCATCTCGTCTCCTGGAGAGGAGAGGAGGAACACCTGATGCGAGTCGCCCTCGGCCCGCCGACCAGAGTCAAGGTTCTCGTCGATCAGCCCGGCAATGATTGCGTCTGATTCGTCACCGGAAGCGCGCAGGCTGCTCGCCTTGTCGCGGCTAAAGGTGACGCTGTCACGACGATGGCGAATCACCGGGACCTCTGGCTGGATCGCCTTGTCCTTGTAGAAGCCCAAGTACTCGATGTCGTCGCGGAAACGGCGCCCAGCCTGGCACACATATGACCCGGTCTCCAGGTACTCCTGGTAGGCGATTCGGGCCGCAACAACAACCGTGTCGGCGTCTGCCACCGGCGGGTTCCGATCGCGCTCCTTGCGTTCCGCGACCTCCTCTCCATAGACGGCGGGGACAAGCATCTCTACCTCCCCGTCGCGCAAGTACGCCAGTTCGAGGGCGAGTATTGAGGAGTCGAGGTGGTCGTTGAGGTAGGTGACCGTCTGTTTGAGCGCCTCGGTGATCCTGTCCACCACGATAACGAGGCGGAAGCGCCCGGCTCTGAGGTTCTCCGCGACCTGGCCTTCGAACGATTCTTCATCGAAGCCTTCGCCGGCGATATGAGAGACGGAGGCGGCCATAGGCCTTCCCGCCCGAGCTTCGAACCGACTTGAGAGGTCCTCGAAGGTCATCCCTCGGAGCGCCCCGGCGTATTCCAACAGTTGTCCGACTACTTCCCGTCGGGCGCCGGGGTTGGCGGCGAGTTTGCACTCGCACAGGGTCAGCTCACCCTCAACGTCGACACCGACCACGTCGATCTGCCCCGTTGCAACGCGGAGCTCGCGCGCCACTGCCATCGGAAGCCCTGTTTCGCTGCCCGGGAGCAGGTCCGGCGAAGTGGCCAGGAGTTCCTGAAGATCGTCTTCGCTCTTGTGGCCGGTGATCTCTGGCTCCGCCCAGGAGCCGTCAGCGCGACGAATTAGGAGCTTCATACGTTCCCCTCAGGCACTCGCCGAGCTTAACTGGTCATGGCCGCGTCTCTCGAGACCCCAGGCTGTCTAGCCGACGGCCAATGAGTGCGAGTTTCACATCAAGCCTCCATTTGACCGAGCTCGTCGGCGAGACCGAGCTCGCGGGCGACCTCCTCCACGGAGTAGGTCTTGCCCGGTCCCTTGGCGACCCGTTCCGAGACCGCGAGCTCGAGCAGCAGCTCCTCGAGGAACTCCTCCAGCTCGAGAGCGCGCTCGAAATCCACCAGCGGGAGGAGCACAGCCGAGTCCTCCTTGTACGTTCCGATGCGAATAGCGCGATCGCCGATCGAATCGCTCGGCTCTGTGATCATCCGGAACTCGCGCAGGAGGGAGGCGAACTCCGTCCGCGCCTCAGTTGCGGTCAGACGCCTGGCCTTTGGCTTTTCGCTCACCCTCGAACGGTAGCTCCGTAAGATGCGAGCTTGGCGGCGCAGACTTCTCCTTCGATGGACCATGCCCGCGACGCCGAGGACACCCGGCTCCTCCAGGCGAAAGCGCACGGCGAGCTCTTGGCGACCTACTACCCGGTCATCGTCGAGCGTTGCAAGCTCCGCCTGCCCGACCCGGACGCGTACGAGGTTGCGCACACGGTCGTCGACCGCCTCCTGCGCGAGCTCGCCAAGGGCCGCACCTACGGCGTCCCCTTCCGTGTGGTCGTGCACAAGGTGATTGGGTGGAAGCTGAAGGAGTTCTTCACGCGCGGGCGTGCCGAGCTCCTGCCCGAGGAGTGGGATCCCGAGGCGCCCGACTCCTTCGAGGGCTTCGAGCAGGGCCACGACCTCGGGTTCTTCTTCGCCGGCCTTCCCGAGTGGGCGCGGCAGGCGGCCGAGCTCCGCTACATCGAGGGGCTCGAGATCGAACAGATTGCGGCGCGTCTCGGCATTGACCCGAACGCTGTGCACCAGGCGCCCACCGGGTACACACGAAGCTACGGGAGGAAGCCGGTGCCGACGAGGTCTTCAGCCTCTTCGACGAGTACGCCGCGAGGTTCGCCCGTGGCGAGCGGCCGGACGCCCGCACGTACCTCGAGCGCGCGGGCGAGGGAGGAAGGAGCTGGCCGAGCTGCTCGACCGCTTCCTCGCGCGGGCGCCGGCGCCCCCGCCGGACGCGGACGTCGTGGCCCATGCTCGATGCCTGGGCCCGCGGAGAGCCGCCGCTCGTCGAGCTGCGGACGCGACGGGGCGTCCGGCGCGCCGCGCTCGTGGACGCGCTCGTCGAGCGGCTCGCGCTCGACCCGGCGAAGCGGCAGAAGGTCGGCCGCTACGTGCACCAGCTCGAGAGCGGGCTGCTCGACCCCGCGCGTGTCGACCGCCGCGTGTTCGCGGTGTGGGCGGAGACGCTCCGTACGCGGGTGGACGACCTCGTCACCTGGCGCCCGCGCCCGCCGGCGGCGGAGGCGGCGCATCTCCGCTCAGAGACGCGAGTCGCCGCCTCGCTGTCGGTTCCGCGGGCGGCTCCCGAGGAGCACGACGAGATCGATGCCCTCTTTATCGGAGTGCGATGACGTGAGACAATGGGACGGGACTTGCCAGGGCCTGTCCGAGACCCGCGAGCGGGGGAGCTTCTCACGCGCTACCACGAACGATTCAGCGGATCGCTCGAGCTGCCCGTGCCCGTGGAGGCGATCGCCGAGGACCTCCTCGGCCTCAGCGTGGGCGAGTCGGAGTCGCTCGAGGTCTCGGGGATGCTCCTGGCGGCGGAGCGGCAGGTCTGGCTGAACGCAACGGAGGTCGCCCCGCGCCGGCGCTTCACGCTCGCGCACGAGGTCGGCCACTGGGTCTGCCAGTGCCTGGAGGGCCGCACGGCGCCGGTCGACTGCCGCGCGGACGAGGTCGGCGTAAGCGAGGGCCGAGCGCTGGAGCGGGAGGCGAATGTCTTCGCGGCCGAGCTGCTGATGCCAGAGCGGCTCGTCCGGGAGAGGTTCAGCGGGTCCGTCGCCGACGCCTCTGCCTGCTTCGGTGTGTCTGAGGAGGCCATCCATTGGCGGCTGTTCAACCTCGGCCTGGCGGATGAGCGTCCACGCTAACGGTCAGCTGCTCGTAGAGCACACACGAACGGGCGCGCAGGGCGTTCTGCTCGACACGAGCGGAAGGCCACCCAACGTGATCTGCTCGGTGGAGTTCGATCATGGGATGGAGGACGTCCCGAAGGCCCTGCTCCGACCGCTGTGGGACCCGTTCGAGCTCCTCTCCGATCCACTGGACCTCGGTGTCTACCCCTACGAAGGGTGGCTCCGACGTCAGCGCTATCGGCTTCTCGACGCCTTCCGGAACGACCTGGCCCTCGGGCTCTCAAACTCCCGAGTCGAGCCCCAGCTCCACCAGGTCTCGGTCGCGCTCCGGGCGCTCGAGAAGTCTCAGCCGCGGCTGATCTTGGCAGACGAGGTCGGCCTGGGGAAAACCATCGAGGCCGGTCTGATCCTCAAGGAGCTGCGGGCCCGGATGGGCGTCGATCTCGGACGCGTCCTGATTGTCGTGCCGGCGAGCCTCATCACACAGTGGCGCTTCGAGCTTCGCTCGAAGTTCAATGAGCACTTCGTCTTCCTCGACGGTTCGGAGATTGCGCGGATCAAGGGAGAACGGCCGAACGAGAACCCGTGGACGGTCGAGCCGAACATCATTTGTTCACTGCAACTCGCCCGGATGGAGAGATATGCAGAGGACATCGCGGCTGCGTCTTGGGACCTTGTGATTGTTGACGAGGCGCACCATGCGCGCCGCACGCTTGCCTGAGAAGCCATGCCCCTAATCGACGTCATCAAGCGAATCTGGCGAGGCCCGGCAGCGCCGTCGCCCGAACGCGAGGTTTCGGCCACCGAGCGGAAGCCACCAATCGCGCCTCCAGGTAAGGCGCAACCGGAGAGCGCTCGTCAAGCGTTGACGCGAGACCGTGCGGCAACCGCACGCGCGCAGTCCGCCGCGCGCCGTCGGACTGCGGCCAAGCCGCCGAAATCGAAGCGGCGAGCGGCAATGACAAGGACGGCCGCGTCATCGCTTCCCGAAGTCGCCGAGATCGACCTCGAGTCGGTGCTTCGTCGCATGCCGAGCCTCGAGCGCGTGCGCTCGCGGCGGAAAGAGGACCCGGAGTCGCGCGCCAACGATGGGTACCACCTGCTCGAGGCGCTGCGCGACAAGGTCGGGGGGATGCTGCTCTTGACCGCGACCCCGATGCAACTCCACGAGTTCGAGCTCTACTCGATGATCGAGCTGGTCGAGCCGGGTCTGTTCAACGGCTATAGCGACTTCTCCTCGTCTCGTGCTGAAATCGCCGCGATCAACCGCGCCGTCACAGCGCTTCGCGCGGACCTTCCCTCCGAGGCCGCTCTCGACGAGGCGCTCCAGCTGCTTGACCGGTATGGTGCCCCGCCTGAGCTGAGCAGCGCGCTCAACGGCCGCCATGCCGATCGGATTGCAGCCGCCGAGTGGCTTTCGCGTTGTCACCGTCTTGCGAGCGCGCTTGTGCGAAACCGCAAGGCCGAGATCGGCGGCTTCACCAAGCGGGTCGCTCACAGGATCGAGGTCTCTCCGGGCGAGGCTGAGCTGAAGCTCCAGTCGGACCTGCTCGACTACATCCGCCAGCGTTACTCGGCTGCGTCGCCGAACAAACGAACTGCGGTAGGGCTCGTCCTCGTCGCCTTCCAGAAGATGCTCTGCAGCTCATCCCGAGCACTCGCAGGGTCGCTCGAGTCAAGAGCCGCGCGCCTGCGGAACGAGCTCGAGCCCGAGGATGCGAGCGCCTCCGACGACCCCGACCTGATCGAGGAGGAGCGGCGCCTGCACGCGCTGCCTGCCGACGACATCGCAGGCGAGGTGAGTACCCTCGCCAGCCTCGCTCGGCGTGCCCGCCGGATCGAGGACGCGAAGCTGGCCGCCCTCGAGGCGCTCATAGATCGCATCCTCGGGGGCGACCCCGAAGAGAAAGTGCTGATCTTCAGCCAGTTTCATGAATCCATTGAAATGATTCGCGCGCGCCTCTCGGCTCGCCATTCCGTACGCGTCTTCCACGGTCGCATGTCGCGCGACGAGAAGGACGCGGCGCACCAGGCCTTCCGCTACAGCACGCAAGTTCTCGTCTCCTCCGAGGCTGGTGGCGAAGGACGCAACTTCCAGTTTTGCCACATCGTCGTGAACTACGACCTTCCCTGGAACCCGATGAAGATCGAGCAGCGGATCGGGCGCGTAGACCGCGTCGGCCAGACGCGCGATGTGGAGATCTACAACTTCGCCGTGCTAGGAATGCTGGACGAGCGCATCCTCGACGTGCTCGAGCAACGAATCCAGGTGTTCACCGAAACCGTGGGGGCTCTGGACCCGATCCTCGAATCGTTCGAGGGCGAGGTAGGCCGGATCGCGCTCGGCGAGAAAGGCGACACGGCAGTCGCGTTCGCCCGCCTAGACGCGAACCTTGGGCAGGAAATCCAGAAGGCTAAGCGGCTCGAGGAGCTACGCCGAGACTTCGTTCTCGATTGGCGGAGCCTCCAGCGAGACGAGGCCGCGAGGATGCTCGGCCGAACGCCGCGTGCGACACGTGAGGACCTGGAGTGCTTCTGCCGGGCCGCGGTCGTGCGCTTTCCGGTCGGCGAGATACGGCCCCACGACGACGGCGGACTGTTGGTGCGCGTTCCCGGCAAGTTGCGCGAGGCCCGGAAGGGAATAGACGAGGACTACCGCGGCTCGTTCGACGTGCAGGCGGCGCTCGGCGATGAGCGCATGCACTTCTTCGCGATGGGTCACCCGCTCGTCGAGTCGATCATCGACAACACGGGCGATCCGTGGTGGCTGCCCGTCACGGCGCTCGAGTCAGCCGAGTGGACAAGCGACGAGCCTGCCCTGCTCGTCGACTACAGGCTGGAGCTCCACGGCATCCGCGACTCGGGATGCCTCATCTCGCACCTCGTCACCGACGAAGGCGTCAAGCCGACTGTTCAGGTTCTGCAGCCCGATGACCCCCTGCTCGAGATCAAATTGCCCGCCCTTCCGGCGGAGCAACTGAGCCGGTTCGCCGACACGAGCAAAGAGGCGGCCCGGCGCGAGGCTCTTGCCCGGTTCGAGGCGTTCAAGTTGGAGCACGGCGCGCTCGTCGAACAGGAGCTCGAGCGCATCGTCCGCATGCACGACTCCCGTCGTGGCTTCCTCGACGACCGCATCACGCGCAACCGTCGGGAGATCGAGAGCCTCGAGCGCTTCGGGACGGCTAGCCAGAAGCGCATCCTCCCTGCGCGCCAGGGGCAGATCAGTGCCGACGAGCAGCGGCTTCGCGAGCTTGAGAAAGAGCGCCGCGAGCGTCTCGATGTGCTGCATGGCACCCTCGCGTCGCACTACCTGCGACTGCTCGGAACTACGATCATCGTCCGGCCAGGCAAGCTCAAGGAGATGACCGTTTGAACACGCTCGACGTCCAGCAGCTCGCGGCGGATGCCGCCGGAAAGCGCGTCCAGCTTACTGGGCACTTCGTCCAGCCCGTCCTCGTCGAGGCCGCGGAGCCGTTTGACTCGCTCGTGCTTCTGCGCGTGCGAACGGTGGAGGGACAGCTCCGCGAGGCGATGGTGCGCCCGGACGAGCTTTTCGCAGCCCTTCAAACCGCGATTCCTACGACGAAGAGCACTGTGCCGGCACCCGAGCTCTTCCTGCTCATCGAATCTGCGAGGATACGTCTCGCGTACGCACACGATCCGCACTTCGCGGTCGCGCTCACCGGCATTGAAGTGCTGCCCCACCAGCTCGAAGCGGTGTACGAGCGAATGCTGCCGCAGGTCATGCTGCGCTTCCTTCTCGCTGATGACCCTGGCGCCGGGAAGACGATCATGTCCGGATTGCTGCTCAAGGAGCTGCGCCTCCGCGGGATTGTCGAGCGCGTCCTCGTGCTCTGCCCCGCTCCGCTGACCATCCAGTGGCAGGACGAACTCTCACAGAAGTTCGAAGAGCGCTTCGAGGTCATGACGTCCGAGCGGATCAAGGGCACGCTGAGCTCGAATCCTTGGAACGACTACACGCGCTGCATCGTCTCCCTCGATCTTGCGAAGCGTGACGAGGTGCGGGAGCGGCTTCTGGAGGCGAATTGGGATCTCGTCGTGATCGACGAAGCGCACAAGTGCTCGGCCCGCACGGACGGGGACAAGGTCTCGAAGACACAGCGCTATCAACTTGCTGAGCGACTCTCACGCAAGGCCGAACGGATGCTCCTGCTCACCGCAACGCCTCATCAAGGGAACGCCGATCAGTTCGAGCACTTCCTGCGCCTGCTGGACGAAGACCAGTTCATCGATCTCGAGCGCGACAAGAAGGTGATCCAGCTAGATGGCAACCCCTGGTACCTCCGCCGGATGAAGGAAGATCTTCACGACTTCGACGGAAAGCGTCTCTTCACGGAGCGCCACGCCGTCACCCAGCCGTTTCAGCTGGAGGGACCGGAATACGAGCTGTACGACGAGGTCACGCGGTACATCAATGAGTTCCTACCACGGGTGACTGGCAAGCGGCGAACGCAGTTCGCCCTCGCGAGAATCGTGTTCCAGCGCCGACTCGCGAGCTCGCTCGGCGCGATCACCAGCTCACTCGTTCGCCGGCACAAGCGGTTCTCCGACATGCTGACGGAGGTGGAGGCGCTCCCACCCGCGGAGCGCGCGACGAAGCTCGAGCAATTTCGCCTCGTCGATCCGGGCCTCGATGACGAGACTGACCTCGACGACGAGACTGATGAAGAGCAGGACGAGCTTCTCGACTCGACCCTCGTTGCAGAAACGATCGAGCGTCTCCGCGAGGAGGTGGAGGAACTCGACAGACTCGTCAAGCTCGCGAAGGACACGTTGGCAATCGGCAAGGAGGCAAAGCTCGAAGCGTTGGAAACCTGCCTCCAGCGGGCTGAGTTCGCGGAGCTGAAGGACGGGCGGGGCAAGCTGCTCATCTTCACCGAGCACAAGGACACGCTGAACCACCTAATCCAGAAGCTCGAGGCTTGGGGGTACACGACGACCCAGATCCACGGTGGCATGAGTCCCCAAGAGCGAAAGCAACGCCAGATCGAGTTTCATCAAGATGCGCAGGTGTGCGTTGCAACGGAGGCGGCGGGCGAGGGGATCAACCTCCAGTTCTGCCACCTGATGATCAACTACGACATGCCATGGAACCCAATGCGGCTCGAGCAACGCATGGGCCGGATCCACCGCATCGGTCAGACGAACGACGTCTACGTTTTCAACTTCGCTGCGACCAATACGGTGGAGGGTGCGATCGTCGCTCGCCTGCTGGAGAAGCTCGAAGAGATCAAGAACACGCTCGGCGATCGAGTCTTCGATGTCATCGGTGAGCTTCTCAAGCTCAATGAGGTCAATCTCGAGGACATGCTGCGGGACGCCGCATACAACCCGCGGAACATCGACGAATATCTCGACCAGATCCAGCGAATCTCGCCCGAGCGTCTCAAGGAGTACGAGCGCGCGACCGGCATCGCGCTCGCGAAATCGAGCGTTGACCTGGCGCGCGTCCGTGGCGACGAGTGGCGCTCGCTCGAGCGTCGGTTGATGCCCGAGTACGTCGAGGGCTTCTTCTTCCAGGCCGCCGAGATAACTGGCCTAATGTTCGATCAACGGGCGGATGGGCTCTGGCGGGTCGATCACGTCCCCCAGGTGTTCCGCTCCGACGACATCCGCGCCGTCGAGCGGTTCGGCCGGCCCGAGAGCCGCTATCCGAAGATCACCTTCCGGAAGGAGATAGCCCGGCAGAGCCAGCATCTCGATAGCGTGCTGATCTCGCCCGGTCACCCGCTCTTCGGATCGCTCGACGAGATCCTGAATGGAAAGATCGCTCGCGCTAAGGCCGGGGTGGGGCGGTTCCTCGATCCGTTTTCACCCCGTCCGTATCGCCTGCATTTCTATGAGGTCGAGGTCGAGGGCGGCACACTGGACGGAAGCTATGAGCCTGCGACTGGTGCGCTTGTAACCGTGGTTGAGGACGAAGCGGGCCAGCTCGAGCTCGGCGCGCCTGACATCCTCCACGACGTGACGCCCGCACAGGAGCCGACGGATGTCGAGCTCTCAGAGGAAACGCTCGGTCGCATCCGGCGGCACGTCATGTCACAAGTGCAGCAGGCGATGGTGCAGCACGCGCGCGAGGAGCGAACGCGGGAGGTCGACATCCGTCGCGCCTACCTAGAGGAGTCCTTTGAGATCTCCATCCGCAGGGCGCGCGACCGCTGGCTCCGCTTCGCAGACGAGGTCACCCAGGGACGCGAGGAGCTGAAGTTGGTGCGCGACAACGCTCTTCGCGACGTGGAGGCACTCGAGAGACGACGCAAGGAGAAGATGTCTGCACTCGACAACGCTGGCGTGGTCTCTCAGGGGAAGGTCGAGTACCTCGGCTCCGCTGTGGTCGAGCCGACCGAGGTAGCCGGCCGACACATGCGCCGGGACGACGAGGTCGAAGCAGCTGCGATGGCGCACGTGATGACTTGGGAACGTGACCAGGGTTGGGAGCCCACGGACGTGTCACGGCTCCACGACGGCTCGGGCTTTGACATCCGCAGCGTCGGCCCGCCGGACGAGCACTCCCAGCGACCCGTACGCCGAATCGAGGTGAAGGGTCGCGCGGGTGTCGATCAACCGGTTGAGCTCACGCCGAACGAGTGGGTGCAGGCGGGGAGACACCGCGAGACGTTCTGGCTCTACGTCGTCTGGAACGCGAAGACTGAACCTCGGCTCCTCCGCGTCAACGATCCTGTTTCCTCGCTGCGCGGGCAGGTTGAAGAACTCAGGGTCGTAAACGGATACCGCGTCCCGGCGTCCGCCATCGTGGGAGCCGCGCAGTGAGTGATCGCAAGCTGATCGAGGAGTACCTGCCCGTCGAGGCGGTCAGCTATGAGGCGACGAGGGAGAAGCTCCTCCGCCGGCGGGACTACCACATCTCCACCCTTCACCTCTGGTGGGCGCGCCGGCCGCTCGCGGCCGCTCGCGCGGCGGTTTTCGCCGCGCTGGTCCCAGGGCCGGACGAGCTCGACGCGGAGGGACTGAAGGCATTCTTCAAGGCACTCTGTGCCTGGGGTGGCCCCGAGGCCGCGATTCGTCAGGCTCGGGAAGAGGTCCTGGCGGCGAATGGTGGCCAACCTCCGAAGGTGCTTGACATGTTTGCGGGCGGAGGGGCGATTCCGCTCGAGGCGACGCGGCTCGGCTGTGAGACCACGGCTGTCGAGCTCAATCCCGTTGCCCACCTTATCGAGCTCTGCACGCTCGACTATCCGCAGCGGTTCGGGGCGACGCTCGCGCGGGACGTCGAGCACTGGGGTCGCCAGCTCATCGAGCGCGCGAGGGTAGACATCGGGGATCTCTATCCCGAGCTCCTTGGTGAGGGACATGCCCAAGCGACGATCGACGGAGGAGAGGTCAGTGCGGGTCGGCGTGTGCCCATCGCGTACCTCTGGACGCGAACCGTGCCGTGTCCGAATCCCGCCGAACGTCCGCATGCAGTTCCACTCGTCCGCCAGACCTGGCTCGTGAAGAAGTCGGGGCGGTACGTGGCGCTCCGGATCGTTCCGGAACGGGGCGAGATGGCGCTCTCGTACGAGGTCGTCGAGGCTTCCACGCCAGAAGGCCTTGGCTTCGATCCGGCCGGGTTCTCTCAGCGCGGCTCGACGACCTGCCAGCTGTGCGGAGCGTCGGTGCAGCTCGACTACGTCAAGACGCAGGCAAAAGCCGGCCGCATGGGTGCGGAGCTCATGGCGGTCGGCCTCCTGCCGCCCAGAGGGCGTGGAAAGACGTACGTGGGAAGCGAGGAGGCGGCCGCCCTTCTTCCCGATCTTGACCGAGTCGCCGCGATGCTGGGCGATCTTGTCGATGCGGGGCTTACGCCTCCCGACGGGGCCGTCCCACGGCGACTCAGCGGAGGAACTTGCTTCGAATATGGCCTGGAACAGTTCGGCGACCTGTTCACACAGCGCCAGCTTGTCATGCTCCTGGCGCTCTGCAAGATCGCGAGGCAAGTGCATGCCGAGATGATCGGGGCGGGCGTAGAGGAAGTCCGCGCCAAGGTGATTGCGACCTATTTCGGGATGCTGATTGATCGCATGGCCGACTACCACAGCACGCTGTGCAAGTGGAACAGTGCCCGAGAGCTCACTTCCAACACGTACGCCCGTCAAGCGCTTCCGATGACTTGGGATTTTCCTGAGGCAAACCCGTTTGGCGGTTCATCGGGCGATCTTCGGATGCATCTCGAAGGAATCGTCAAGGTGATCGAGCACTGCGCCGCCTCGGGCGAGCCTGTCGAGGTTATTCGGGGCTCGGCGACCGAGCTTCCGTTCGAGAACGCCGCGTTCGACGCCGTCATCACCGATCCGCCCTACTACGACAACATCGCCTATGCCGATCTCTCGGACTTCTTCTACGTCTGGCTGAAGCCGAGCGTCGGCCATCTTCATCCAGAGCATCTCTCCGCCGAGCTCACGCCGAAACGCAGCGAGATCATCGCCGCGCCATACCGGCAGGGCGGGACGAAGGACGAAGCCAAGACTGCCTATGAGGCGATGATGGCTTCGGCGTTCGCCGAGGCGCGGCGCGTGCTTAAACCCGAAGGAATCTTTGTCTGCGTCTACGCGCACCAGACTACGGCCGGGTGGTCGACGCTGATCGAAGCCGTTCGCCAGGCCGGGTTCATCGTCGTCGAGGCTTGGCCGCTCGACACCGAGATGCCGGTCCGGGGAGTCGCTCACGGGACAGCCTCGCTCGCGTCCTCGATTTTCCTCGTTGCGCGGCCGCGTACGAAGCAGCGGACGGGCGACTGGGCCAACGAGGTACGGCCCGAGCTCGCGGCTATCGTGACGGATCGCGTCAACGAGCTTCCCGAGCTCGGGATCACCGGAACCGATCTCATCATCGCTGCGGTCGGGGCAGGCATGCGCGCCTACACGCGTTTCACCACGGTCGAGAAGCCGAACGGAGAGGAGCTCGCGCCGGACGAGTATCTCGAGGAGGTTGAACGGGAGGTCGCCGAGGCCGTTCTCGCTCGGATCTTCGAGACCGATCGCCGCGGGCTCGGTCGGGTTGACCAAGAGACGCAGTTCTACGTCATGGGACGCTTCGAGTTCGGCGAGGCGCTTGCTCCCTGGGACGAGCTCAACACGCTTGCTCGCGGGACGGGCGTCGAGCTGGGCGAGCTGGCGCGTGGAGAAGAGTCGCTCGTTGCTTTCGGCGACAAGCGCGACCAGGCGCGCCTGAGGGACTTCCGCGACCGAGGGGCGAGTAACGATCTCGGTCTCGACGGGCGCCGCGCCACGATCGACCATCTGCAGCGCATCCTCTGGCTTGCGGAGTCGCAGCCCCAGCACTTGAGGGACTACGTCGATCGGGCACAGCCGGACCCCGAGCGGCTCCGACTTGTCGCCCACGCTCTCGCCCGCCCAGGGCTGGACTCGGCCGGCGGTCGCAGCGCGGAAGCGGAGGCCTGCGAGCGCCTCCTCGCCACCTGGCGAAGGCTTATCGAGGACAACCTCTTCCAGGGGACGCGCCAGTGAAGAACTGGGTCGACGTCGCCCGTCCGCATGAGGACATCCTCCGGGGTGATCTCGAGATGGCCGTGTTCGCGGCCGACCTCGGCTCAGTAGCCCGTCCTTCAGGCAGCGCGCGTGACGTCTACGCCGACCCAGCCTCGTTCTTCAAGGCGACGTATCTCACCTCCAGCATGCGTGAGCTTCTGGCCGACGTCGCGGGCGCGCTCGCGGGGGAGGGCGGGGACCGCGTCCTTCAGCTACGCACGCCTTTCGGGGGCGGTAAGACGCACAGTCTCCTCGCGCTCTACCACCTGATCACCGCCCGGGACCGTCTCGGTGAGTTCGAAGAGCTCCGCGACCTCCCGAATCCGGGCGAGTGTGACGTCGCTGTCCTCTCGGGAGTCGATCTCGACCCGTCGTCTCCGCGGGAGCACGATGGGATCGTCGCGCGCACGCTGTGGGGGGAGCTTGCGTGGCAGCTGGGCGGCCGCGAGGCTTTCGACCGCGTCTCCCTTCAGGACGAGCGTGGTCAGGCACCCGGGAAGGACAAGCTCAGCGAGTTACTTCCGCCCGAGAAGCCGGCGCTGCTTCTTCTCGATGAGGTTCTCGTCTATACGGAGAAGGCTAAGGCGATCCGCGTCGGGGATACGACACTCGGCTCCCAGGTTCTCCTCTTCCTCCAGGCGCTAACGGAGCTCGTCGGAGCGCATCCACGGGCCGCGATGGTGTACTCGCTCCAGAAGAGCGTACTCGAGGCCGCCGGTGACGAAAGCCTGCTGATTGCGCTCGACCACCTCGTGGCCCGCGTGGACGCCAAGCGCGAGCCGGTCAGCGGTGACGAGGTCATGCGGGTAGTGCAGCGGCGGCTCTTCTCCGACTTCGGCCCTGAGGAGGAAAGGCTCGAAGTCGCGCGCGAGTCGGCGGAGCTCCTTCGGCGCTACCGCCGCCTGATGGCGGAGACGGACGAGGAACGGCGCAACGCGGAATCGGAGGCTGACCGCTTCGCCGAGCGCGTCATGGCCAGCTACCCCTTCCATCCTTCCCTGCTCGACCTGATGCATCAACGCTGGACGACGCTTCCCACGTACCAGCGCACCAGAGGAGCCCTTCAGTTCCTCGCCACGATCGTCCACGGGCTCTGGCAGGGCGATCACGAGCCGCTGCCGCTCATCGGGCCGGGGGACGCCCCGTTCGCGGACGAGAAGGTGCGAGGCGCCTTCTTCTCCCAGGTGGGTGATCGCGAGGGATTCACAGGCGTGCTCGAACGAGACCTCATCGGAGCAAACGCCGGCGTGAAGGAGATCGACCGGCGGTTGGGCGCGGAATCACGCCGCCTGGCTCGACTGAGGGTCGCCACGAGGGTCGCCTCGGCGATCATGCTCTACTCGTTCGGCGGAAGAACGGATGAGGAGAAGGGGGTGCTCGAGAACGAGCTACTGACAGGTCTCCTTGCCCGCGACCTCGACCGAAATGTTCTTACGACGGCGCTCTCGGATCTCCGCGAGGAGCTCCTATTCCTGCATTACACGGGCCGGCGCTACCGCTTTGACAAGACGCCGAACCTCAATCAACTCCTGACCACGGAAGCGGAGAAGTTCGAAGCGTCCGAGGTCGTAGACCACGTCCGGAAGGAGCTCGAGCGCCGGATCGGAGCCACGGGCGAGGCACTCCTCTGGCCAAGAGACGGAAGCGCCATCCCGGACCGGGAGCCGATCTTCCGCGTCGCCTACCTGGATCCTCAATGGGCGTCCTTGCCGATAGCCGAGCGTGATGTCCGGTTGCGAGAGCTATTCGAGCGCCGTGGTGGCGGCGGAACTCGCGCCTATCGGAACGCCATCGCCTTTGCACTTCCGAGTCGCGAGGCGCTCGAGCACGCGCGCAGTGCGGCTCGCCGCGCCCTGGCTGTCGCTTCGTTGGTCAAGCAGGCGAAAGGTCTCAACATCGCCGGCGAGCAGCTGGCCGAGCTGCGCGAGCGAGGCGCCGCAGCCGAGCGGGATCTCGCCGCCACCCTCGAACGCTCGTACGAGCTCGTTCTGCTTCCTGTTCCGAGCGAGAATGGCGAGGCACCGTACCGGTTCGAGGAGATCGACCTGAGCGCTCGTCTCGGACTCAGTCGCCTCCTTCACGACCGGGTTATGGAAGGGCTCTCGACGCACGTGTTCGAGCGCATCACGCCGGCAAAGCTCGCCGCGCTGCTGAACATCGGGGAGCAGGATGGTCAGCGCCCGTTCCTCTCGTGCGTGGAGGCAGTCGATGCCGCTTTCAGCTTCCTGCAGTTTCCGAAGCTACGGAGCGATTCGGCGCTGCGCGACTGCATCGCTCGTGGCGTAAGCGAGTCGACCTTCGGCTACGTGCCGATGGCCGAGGCCACCGGTGACGAGGTGGAGGTGGACGTGTCGTTGGTTCGCATCGGGAAACATACGGGCCCGGACGAGATCGACCTAGGGGCGGGCGCTTTCGTCCTCGCCCCAGAATTCGCGCGCGCGCTCCTTCCAGAGAAGGTTGAGCCTTCGGCTGAGCCGGCCGTCGACCCGGATCTTGGCCCCGGGCGCGACAAACCTCACGCCACGCCGGACGGAGGCCGCCACCTCCGGATCAGCTTCACAGCCGAGAAGACGGAGATCTTCGACGTGCTGAAGATGCTTCCGACCCTGGCGGACGAATCCGAGAGCCTGCGTCTAACTGCGACGGTTGAGGCTGAGGCGCTCGACCGCTACGACCAGACGTGGATTCGCAATGTCGTCGAGGAACCGCTCGGGGAGGCGGGGGCGGTCGCAGATGTGGAACTGAGTGAGTGAAGCACTGCGCAGTGGCGTCGTTAGACCTTGAAGAAGTGATAATGGAGGTTTGTGTTACCTGATCAGTACTCGGCGGACAAGAAATCGATCGGCGAGCTCCTCAACGCAGCAAGCTCAGACGTCGCAGTTCCTGATTGGCAGCGGAACTACAGTTGGGACGCGGCCGAGGTCTCAGAGTTCTGGAAAGACTTAGTTGACTTCCAGGATCTATACCCTGGAGACCACAATATTGCTGATCAAGAGTATTTCCTAGGGTCTATAGTCCTGGTTACTGGCGAAGGGCCGCACACCCTCTTGGATGGGCAGCAGAGGCTCGCGACAGCAACGATCTTGCTTTCCGTTGTGCGTGACTACGTTCGAAGGTATCGAGCGGATGCCGCGACCCGAACTCAGGAGACATACATCGCTCACTACGACGACGCTAGTGATCGGACTAGTTACAAACTAACCCTCAACCGATTCGACCGGGAGTTCTTTCGACGCGAAGTCCAGACGATCCGAAACGACGATTATGAAGCGCCGTCGGCCGACCTTGCGTCCCATAAGCTGATTCGGCGAGCTCGGCGCTACTTTGAGCAGAAGTTCGAAGACGTCTATGGCGAGCAAGAGCCAGAAGGGGCGTTTCGCTGGGCGTTGTGGATTCGCAAGGTTGTCACCGAGCACATGTCCGTTGTAGCAATCAGCTCTCGGGACGAGGATAATGCCGCCAGCGTCTTTGAAACGCTTAACGATCGGGGAATTGGTCTTTCAACACCCGACCTTCTACGAAACCTCCTTCTGCGCCGAGCACCCGAGGAAGACCGCGACGCGATCCTCGATGCTTGGGGCACAGTTCTCGATCTCTCGGAGTACGGTGGTGCGCGCGTAGAGGAGTTTCTGCGCCATTACTGGATTTCCCATAGGGGCGACGTGAAGACGCGTTCCCTGTATCGTGAGATTAGGCGTACGATCGAGGACGAGAACCGTAGCTCGATCGAAGTGTCGCGAGATCTAGAGTCGTCTGCGGAAATCTACAGCGATCTAATTACCGCTCGAGCGGATGACGGAGAGCTTGCGACCGATCTCGCTGCCATCCAAGCCCTCGGAGCACGCGCGCTCCTTCCGGCTGCGATGAGTGGGTTCGCCGTGACGGACGACGTGAGCCTGCGCAAGAAGCTTGCGCGGGCGTTGGTTGTGCTGTACGTACGTTACGCGGTGATCGGCAAGCTTGAGGGAACACTCTTGGAGGCACGCGTCTACGAAGTAGCGCGGCGGCTGAGAGAAGACCAGGACATAGATGCTGCCGTGGGGCCGCTCAAGGAGATTGCGCCTAACGATGAGGAGTTCGAGAAAGCATTCGGCAGTGCGACGGTAACCAAGTCTAAGCCAGCTGGGTATCTCTTGCGTGAGCTTGAAGAAGCTAGACGCGGGGAAGGAGAGGTAAAGACGCCCAGCGTCGTTCATGTCGAGCACATCTACCCGAGAACCCCGGCTAATGGTAGGTTCGACAACCATGACGATGTCGTAAACCTGATCGGCAATCTCACTTTGCTTGCTCATCGACCGAACAAGGCGATTAGAAATGGAGCCTTCGATATGAAGAAGGAGAAGGCGTATGCCGAGTCCCAGATTGAAATCACAAAGGAGCTCGTTGACTATGCCGACTGGAATGAGGAGAACATCGCGGCGCGGCAGAAGCACCTCGCACAGGAAGCGGTAAGCGTCTGGCGCTTCGACAGCTGAGTCATCGCACGACGGCAGGATCAACCGCGGGACGAGTAGCGATCTGTTCTGCGGGTCTTCGGGCCCGACGAAGTTCCCGAGGGCTGGCGCGCTGCCAGTGGCCGGTCGTAAGCTTGACGAGCCTTCGCGCTTATCCGCTCGATCGGGATCCGCTACCGCTCGATGGCGACTTCGGCGCCGTGGGCATCGCCGAACCCCCCGACGCAAGCGGCCGCGCGCGGATCGCTCGCGCGGCTGAGGCCGCCTACACTCGGCTCGTCGAAAGGCGCGATCCCAAGATCGGCATCGCCGTCGACGTCCACCGGGCGAAGAGCGGCATCTCGGCCGTGCTCTCCGAGGCGCTCGGCGCGGAGATCGGCGTCGCCGCCAGCCCGGAGGAGTGGCTCGTCGTTCCGGGCATGGGACCGGAACGCGCCCGAGCGCTCTCCGAGACGCTGAGTCTCCGGTTCGAGTAAGAGCCGGCCGCCTTCGCGGCGACAATGAGGTGATGCAGCGTAGGGATCGCACCATCGTCTTTTCGCCCTCCGACCTGACGGGCTACCTGGCGTGCCCGCACCTGACGCAGCTCGAGCGACGCGTCGCGCGCGGCGCGCTTGCGAAGCCTCGCGCCGAGAACCCTGAGGCCGAGCTCGTCAAGAGCAAGGGCGAGGAGCACGAGCGGGCTTACCTCGACCAGCTCCGCGCTCAAGGCCGCACTGTCACCGAGATCACCCTCGACCCCGACCTCGACTGGGAGCGCGCCGCGCGCGAGACCGCGGAGGCGATCCGCAGCAACACTGACGTCGTCTACCAGGGCGTCCTCGTCTCGCCGGACGGCTGGCGCGGTGTCGCCGACTTCCTCGAGCGCCAACCCGACGGCACCTACGAGGCCGTCGACACGAAGCTCGCACGGCACGCGAAGCCGGCCTACGTGCTCCAGCTTCTCTTTTACACCGAGCAGCTCGCGCGCCTCCAGGGCCGCGCGGCCGCGCGCATGCACGTCGAGCTCGGCTCCGGCGAGCGCGAGTCCTTCCGCCCGGAGGAGTTCGCCGCCTACTACCGGCGGCTCCGCGCCCGCTTCACCGAGTTCGCTTCCGAGGACCGGCCGACCGAGCCCTACCCGGTCGCCTTCTGCGAGCGCTGCGACTTCCTCCCCCGCTGCTCGGAGGAGTGGGCGAGCACGGACCACCTCTCCCAGGTCGCCGGCCTGCGCCGCACGCAGTTCGAGAAGCTCCGCGCGGGCGGCATCTCCACGCTCGCCGAGCTCGCCGGCTGGCAGCCGGACGACGGCGCCCTCCTGAAGCTCCGCGAGCAGGCCGCGCTCCAGCTCCACGCGCGCGAGACCGGCGAGCAGGCCTACCGGCTGCTCGAGCCCGTCCCGGAGACCGGCTTCGCGCTCCTCCCGGCGCCCTCGCCCGGCGACCTCTTCTTCGACATGGAGGGGAACCCGTTCTGGGATCCGAAGGGCGGGCTCGAGTACCTCTTCGGCGTCCTCTGGCAGGAGGACGGCCGCACGCCCTTCCACGCCTTCTGGGCGCACGACCGCGAGAGCGAGCGCCGCGCGTTCGAGGCGTTCGTCGACTTCGTCCACGAGCGCCTGCGCGCTGACCCCGCGCTGCACGTCTACCACTACGCCGCCTACGAGGTGACCGCGCTCAAGCGCCTCATGGGCGAGTACGGAACGCGCGAGCGCGAGGTCGACGACCTCCTGCGCCGCGACGTCTTCGTCGACCTCTTCGCCGTCGTCCGGAACGCCCTGCGCGTCTCGCAGCCGCGCTACTCGCTCAAGAACCTCGAGGTCTTCCTGTCCATGGAGCGCGAGGCCGAGATCAAGGAGGGCGGCGCCTCCATTCTCATGTTCGAGGAGTGGATGCGGACGCGCGACGACGCCGTCCTGGCCGAGATCGCCGCCTACAACGAGGAGGACTGCCTCGCCACGCTCCTCCTCCGCGACTGGCTGCTCGAGCGCAAGGCGGAGGCGATCCGGACGTTCGGGCCGATTCCCACGCCGGCACCCGTCGATCCAAAGGAGGAGAAGCCGGAGAAGGTCGCGCGTGCCGACCTCCGCCTCTCGCTGCTCGAGACGGGCGACCCCGCGGCCGCGCTTGCCGGAGAGCTCCTCGACTACCACGACCGCGAGCGCAAGCCCGTCTGGTGGGCGTTCTTCGAGCGCGTGGAGATGTCACCGGCCGAGCTCGTCGAGGACGCGGAGTCGATCGGCGCGCTCGAGCTCGTCGCCGGGCCCGAGCAGGTGAAGAAGTCGCAGGCGTGGACGTTCACGTTTCCGCCGCAGGAGCACAAGATCGGCCAGAACCAGCAGGTCATCGACCCGGCCACGCGTGACGGAGCGGGAACGGTCGTTGAGGTGGATCGCGAGGAGCGGCGGCTCGTGTTGAGGCGCGGGCCGAAGCACGAGGACGTGCCGCTGCCGAAGGCGCTCATCCCCAGCGGTCCGTTTTACACCGATGCGCAGGAGGACGCGCTCATGCGGCTCGGGGGCTCGCTCCTCGCCGGCGACCGGCGCTACCCGGCGCTCGAGTCGGTGCTCCGGCGCGAGTCGCATCCGGGGCCGATCCAGACGAACGACCTCGTGGAGATGGAGCGGCTCCTGCCCGGACTCGACGGCGACCACCTCTTCGTCCAGGGGCCGCCCGGTTCCGGGAAGACGTGGACGGGCGGGCGCCTCGTGGCGCGCTTGCTGGCGGCTGGGAAGCGGGTGGGCGTCGCGTCCACGAGCCACAAGGCGATCCACAAGCTCCTCGACGAGGTGGAGGCGGGCGCGGACGAGCTCGGGCTCGATTTGCGCGGCTGCAAGAAGGCGAGCGGCGGCAACCCGGAGTCGTTCTACGAGAGCGAGCGAATCGAGAACCTGACCGACGTGGAGAGCTGCCTCGAGTGGCCACTCGCGGCCGGGACGGCGTGGCTCTTCGCGCATCCGGCCTTCGACGCGACGCTCGACTACCTGTTCATCGACGAGGGCGGCCAGGTCTCGCTCGCGGACGCGCTCGCCATGGGTACGTGCGCGCGGAATCTCGTCCTGCTCGGCGACCCGCTCCAGCTCGGGCAGGTGCTCCAGGGGACGCATCCGGAGGGCGCGGCGGCCTCGGTGCTCGAGCACCTGCTCGGGGAGGAGGGGACGATCCCCGAGGATCGCGGCATCTTCCTCGAGCGGACGTTCCGGCTCCACCCGGACGTCTGCCGCTACGTCTCGGAGGCGTTCTACGAGGGACGGCTCGCGTGGGATGCGAGCACGGAGGCGCGCTCGACGCCGTTCGGGACGGGCGTGCGCTACCTGCCGGTCGAGCACGAGGGCCGGCGGCAGGAGTCGCCCGAGGAGGCGGAGCGAATCCGGGCGGAGATCGAGCGCATGCTCGCGGCCGGCATGCGTCCGGAGGACTTCAAGGTCGTCGCGCCCTACAACGCGCAGGTGAACCTGCTCCGGGAGGTGGTTCCCGCGGACGTGCCGGTCGGCACCGTGGACAAGTTCCAGGGTCAGGAGGCGGAGGTCGTCTTCTATTCGCTGGCGAGCTCGAGCGGGGAGGACATCCCGCGCTCGCTCGAGTTCCTCTTCTCCCGGAACCGGCTCAACGTGGCGATCTCGCGGGCGCGCTGCCTGTCAGTGCTGGTGGCGAGCCCGCGGCTGCTCGAGGTGGACGCGAGAACGGTGGAGCACATGCGCCTGGCGAACGCGCTCTGCAGGTTCGTGGAGATCGCGGAGGAACAGCAGGGAAGCTGAACCTCAGCCGAGCGACCCGAGCGGCGCAATCGCGCGCACGGGCTGACCCGTGACCTCGGCGATCAGGTCGAAGTCGGCGTCGTAGTGGCAGACCGACATGCCTGCGGACCCGGCGGCGGCGGCAACCAGGAGATCTGGCAGCCTCGCTCTTCGGTGGTGGAGAGGGCCGGTGGCGGCAAGGAGTTCGAATACATCGGCATGGTCGCGGGCGCTCGAGAGAAGCTCCAGCCGCGGCGATAGCTCTCACGTGCTATCGTGTGTGATACATCGTCATACGGAGGTCGGCCATGGGTCGCGGTAAGCCCAAGCAGGGAGTGTCGTTTCGGTTCGATCCGCGCACCCTCGAGCGTTTGAAGCAGCGCTCGCGCGATGCCGGAGCAGCCCAGGCGGCACTCGTCGAGCGCTACATCGAGGAGGGGATGCGGACCGACGAGCATCCCGGCATCTACTTCCGGGAGGGCGGATCCGGCCGGCGGCCGGCGGTGCTCGGCACGCGGCTCGATGTCGCTCAGATCGTCGAGACGCTCCGCCAGAACGAGAACTCCATCGAAGAAACGGCGGAGTACCTCGACATCCCCGCCGCGCAGGTGGAGACGGCCGTGCGTTACTACGCCGACTACAAGGACGAGATCGACGGCTGGATCGAGGAGAGTCGGGCGATCGGGGAACGCGAGCGCGAGCGTTGGCGTCGCCAGCAGGAAGCGCTCGCTCGGTGAAGCTGCTGCTCGACGAAATGATCTCATGGCGGATCGCCGTCGAGCTACGAAAGCGGGGCCACGACGTCGTCGCGGTCAAGCGAGATCGACCAGACCTCGAAGCGCGTCTGGATCCGACGGTGCTTGAGGCTGCGGTGGCAGAACATCGCGCCGTGGTGACGAACAATGTCCGCGACTACCGTGTCGTACAGGAGCGTCTGCGCGCTCGCGACGAGGACCACTACGGGATCATCTACACCCACGACGACACGCTGCCGCGCAACAGGACGGCGTTCCAGCTCTGGGTCTTAACCCTCGAGAAGCTCCTCAAAGCGCGCCCAGCCGAGACTGCACTTTTGAACCGAGTACACCACCTGCTTCCATAACTCAGGTACGAACCTGGCGGCGCTTCCAGTGAGGAAGGTTCGGAGGCACGATCCGCCCAGCGCGGGCGCCTACACACCCGGGATGGCGAAGCCGGCGCCCTGCGTCGGCATCGTCGTTCCCGCACACCGGAGAAGCCTGTGCCGACGCCTCTTCAGGCGATTGCCGCTCTGCTGTCGCCCTGCTTCCGGGTGCCCTCGCGGTCTGGTGATTCGAGCGCTATGCGGCTGCCTGGGGGATCGGTCAGCCGGATCGCCTACTTCGCTTCGTCGGCGTCTCGGCGGTTTTCCACGCGGTCCCGGCCCCGCTGACCTACCGGGTCTGGAGCGGCTACGTGGAACCCCGCGACGACGAAGACAAGTGCGTGTGCGGGCCTCAAGCATCCTGATCCGTTGCGAGGAGACCGAGTATTTTGAGTTCGTCGATGCTTAGAGGGCGCGGAAGGAAGACCGGCAAGGGCAGATTGCCCAGATCGGAGACCCGCGACGGATATCCGTCGGGATCCAAGCCTGTTTCGGCGCTCAAGCCGCCTCCGAAAGGCCCCGGCGTGGGCGCGCCGGGACCGCTGAAGCGTGCCTGACGTGCACCGGCCCGCGAGGCCTCGCCCCTGAGCATCATCAGCGGCCCGATCAGGCAAGGACGCGGCTGACCCCGCGCTGTGGCGCAAGCTGACCGCGAGGACCGTCTCGGTACCCTGTGACCCGTGCCGCCGGCCGAGCCGAGCTTCCTGACGCGTCGCCGTTCTGGTACGCGCCCGAGCACGACGCCGACCAACCCGCACACGCAGCTCACGCAGAACGCTCCAGAGGATCTCCAGGAGCGTGTATTCGCCTTCGCAGCCTCCCTCCCGGACGTCGCGGTCGGGCCGAGCGCCGTCTCGGTGCCGGGCGCGCGGGCGTTTCACCTGCCCGCCTCCACTCAGACGGGGGCCGAAGCCTTCATGGTCGGGCGCGAGTTCGCGCATCTCCATCCCCCGAGCGACGGCAGCCTCCACATGGTGCTGCCGCCCGACGTCGTCGACCGCGTCATCGACAACGGCTGGGTGGAGCGGCATCCGCTCGCCGGCGACAGGGCCTGCCGGGAAACATCGTGATGGTGTACGGGCCGCGTGACGACGACGAGCTCGCCGTGGTGGAGGAACTCCTCCAAGCCTCGCACGCGCTCGCGACCGCCTGATCAGGGAAGGCCCGCCGTGGAACCATGGACCGATGAGCTCTGGCTCGGGGCGGCGCACGAATGGATCCACCGGCGGGTGGAGGAGCTCGATGCGACCGTCACCGGTCCGATCGAGCAGCCCCACGTCCGGCCGTGGGCGACCGTCATGCGCGTGCCCACGGGCGCCGGGCCGGTCTGGTTCAAGGCGAACGCGCCGGTGCTCGCGCACGAGGCGGCGGTCGTCAGCGTCCTCGCGGGAACGCGTCCGGACTGTGTTCCCGAGCTCCTGGCAGTGGATCTCGAGCGCGGCTGGATGCTCATGGGGGACGGCGGGGTGCGCCTGCGCGAGATCGTCGAGCGCGAGCGGAGCCTGCGCCGCTGGCTCGAGCTCCTGCCGCGGTACGCGCAGCTTCAGATCGATCTGGCCGGCCACGCCGGCGAGCTCGTCGCCCTCGGCACGCCGGATCGTCGGCTTGCAGTCCTCGCCTCCCAGTACGAGCAGCTGCTCGACCACGGGGTGGAAGGCCTTCCGGAGCGCGACCTCCGCCGGCTCCGCGGGCTCACGGCCCAGGTCGGGGAGATGTGCGATCAGCTTGCGGGCTTCGGCCTGCCCGAGACGATCCAGCACGACGACCTCCACGACGGGCAGGTCTTCGTGCGCGACGGCCGCTACCTCTTCTTCGATTGGGGCGACGCTTGCGTCTCACACGCGTTCTTCAGCATGGCGGTCACCCTCGAAGGAGTGCTCGCGTGGGGACTCGACGACGTCGAGGGCTCGGAGGAGATCGAGCCTTACCGGGACGCGTACCTCGAGCCGTTCGAGCGCTACGCGACCCGCGACGAGCTCAAGGCCGCCCATTCGCTGGCGCTGCGACTGGGTTGGATCTGCCGCGCGCTCAATGTGCACAGGTTCGCCTCCGCGCTCGAGCCGCCGTTTCGCGAGGAGCACCTGGAAGGGGTCGCCGTTCGTCTGCGTCTCTTCGCGGACGGTCTCGAGGAGAGCTGACGGCGCAGCCGCGCTTCAGTACCAGATTGCGACTCTCCGGCCGTCCACGATCTCCGGCGGGTCCGGGAGCGTGGCTGCCGTGCCAGCACCGATCCGATGCGCGCTCCATGCGGCCGCGGCGGCGTCGAGGACGTCGTCGACCGGGGCGGGGGCCGAGGCGCCGAGCTGTGCAAGCTCGATTCCGTGCCGGTGGAGAAGCTCGAATCGCTCGAGGACGCCACCGGCCGACTTCTTGCGATGACGGAGCGGTCGTCCGCCGTTCATCGCCCGGAAGGACACTTCGGGGTGGACTTCGTGACATCGTGCATCGGAGCGTGCAAGCCGCGTGACGTGAAGAATGCGACGCCCCAGCGCGTGGGCCTGCGCGGATACCCCGAGACCCGGTCCGAAGGGCATCTCCAAAAGCTTCCGCGAGGGAGTTGTAAAGACGGTGCTCGCGGCTCCGGTGAGGAAGCGGCGAGCGGCGACGTCCGCTTGGCGTGGTCCGAACCCGATGGGGATGTCGACGGCCACGACGCGGGCATCGGCCAGCTCCTCGAAGGTCGCTTCGACTTCTTGGACGAGGTGATCCGCGGCGAAGCGGCCGTCGTCGAGGACGACCGCGACCCAGCCGCCCCTCGTGCCGTCGACGCCGCCGACTCGCACGGTGGAAGAGTATGGCCGAGCCTCCCTGGGCGCCGGCAGCCGTAGATGGGCTGTCCCGCAAACGACGAGCGCTCGGGCCAAGTCGCGCTCGCGCGCGGGTCGGGGGGAACATCGCTCCTGAGCCGAATCCCGCGCCCCTGAAGCGGATCGGCAGGGCTGGCAGAGCCCAGCGCGAACTTGCGGGCTGTGCCACACACGACTCCCGCCTTCGGGGAGGATGCCTTCGGCCGCGGGGCAGAAACCGCCGCCCGATTCTTCGGCACGCCCAGGTACATCGTCGCGCAGTCCGTGATCGTGATCCTCTGGATTGCGTTCAACGCCGTCGCAGTGGGCCTCCGCTGGGATCCGTATCCGTTCATCCTCCTCAACCTCGTCTTCTCGACGCAGGCCGCCTACGCCGCGCCGCTGATCCTGCTCGCCCAAACGCGGCAGGCCGACCGCGACAAGCTCGCGCTCGACCGGGACGAGGCGCACCGCGACCAGGTCATGCGGCAGATGGAGGAGCGGGAGGCGGCGATCAAGAGAGAAACCGACGAGCTGAAGATGCTGCTCGCGACGAACACCGACCTGACCCGGCAGGACAAGGAGCTCACACAGCGGCTCGAGACGCTGACCCGAGAGATCCACGCTCGCATGCTCGGCTGACGGGTTCGCCTGGGTGGGGCGCCAGCCGCCCTTAGGATGACGGCATGTCCGTGAGTCCCGACCGCGAGCTCTCGGGCCAGGTCGCGCTCGTCACCGGAGGCGGGCGCGGGATCGGGCGGAACGTCGCGCTCGAGCTGGCCGCCGCCGGCGCGAGTGTCGTCGTCGCGGCACGGAGCGCCGACGAGATCAGGCAGACCGCTGAGGAAGTCGGAGGCCTGGCGATCGAGTGCGACGTCTCCGATCGGGAGGCCGTCGAGCGGATGGTCGAGCAGGTGGAGTCGGCGCACGGGCGGCTCGACCTTCTCGTCTCGAACGCGGGCACGAGCGTCGCGGAGAACGCCGCCGCCTGGGAGCTCGACCCCGCCGACTGGTGGCGGGTGTTCGAGGTCAACGTCCTCGGCGTCTATCTCTGCTGCCGCGCCGTCATCCCCGGCATGCTCGCGCGCGGCGGAGGCCGCATCGTCAATGTCGCGAGCGGGGCCGCGTACCTGCCCGGCTCCTCGAGCACGGCGTACAGCGCGAGCAAGGCGGCCGTGCACCGGTTCTCCGAGACGCTGGCCCTGCAGCTCGAGCCCCACGGCATCCCCGTCTTCTCGATCAGCCCGGGTCTCGTTCGCACGAAGATGACGGAGCCCTTCGGCGACGACGCTCCCTGGACGCCGCCCGAGCTCGCGCCGAGGCTCGTGCGGGCCCTGGCCTCCGGGCGGCTAGACGGGCTCGCAGGCCGCTACCTCCATGCCGAGCACGACGACATCGACGACATCTCGCGGCGTATCGACGAGATCCGGTCCGAGGATCTGAACGCGATCCGCCTTCGTCGCTAGCTGCGGCATGAGCCGCCTCGTCGCCGTGCTCCCGCTCAAGCCCGGTGCCCGCGACCGCGCGGAGGCGCTGCTCCGGGAGGGGCCACCGTTCGACCTGGAACAGACGCAGTTCGACCGCCACCAGGTCTTCCTGACCGACCAGGAGGTCGTCTTCGTCTTCGAGGGCGAGGGGCCAAGTCATACGCTCGACCTGCCCGCCGAGGACCCCGCGCTCTGGAAAGCCGCCGAAGGCTGGCGAGCCTGCCTGAGTGACCGGCCGCGCGTGGCCGTGACCGCCTACTCGTGGGCGCGAAGCGAGGACGAGGAAGGGGTCTCCTTCACATCCACGCCGGGTCCGGGCGACAGCGAAGGCGGCGAGCTCTACTCGCCGTCGTAGATCTTCTGGGCTGCGTGTGTCGTAGGAGGACGGCGGCTGCTAGGCCGAGGCGATGAGCGCAATGCCCAGTCCGAGAAGGATGGTGGCGATTACGAGCCAGGTCGAAGCCCAAAGACGAAGCTCGGAGGCGCTCGGCGGCGCCTCGCCACGGCGGGCCCAGATGAAAAGGAGCCACCGGGAGCGGCCTTGAATCCACCGCTCCCGTGGCGCTCGAATGACGCGAAGCGTGGGCCACGCCAGCGCGAGGCCACAGGCGATCAGGAACGCTCCGCCGACTACCACGCGTCCAACTTACCCGGATGAGGCGGAAGAAGGCCCGGCGGGGCCGCGCAGGTCGCCGAGGCCAGTTGTCACCGGTGGCAAATATTGCCAGCTATACTCGTCGAGCGCGTGGGGCCTAGCGCGGAAGCCGCCGAGGCTCCGAACCTCTTCGACTGTCACACCTGGCCTGTGCGCACCAGGGGAGCTCGTCCGAGCTCTCCGTCCTTAGATCGAGAGTTGGGAGTAGCACATGCATGCCACCGTGAGACGCTATGAAGGAATCGACCAGAGCCGCAGGGACGAGCTCAAGCGGAAGGTCGACGACAGCCTGATGCCGAGCCTGAGCAAGCTGCCCGGCTTCAGCGGTTACTTCCTCATCGAAGCCGGCGACGGCGTCATGAGCTCCATCAACCTCTTCGACACTTCGGCGCAGGCCGACGAGTCGAACCGCGTCGCGGCCACTTGGCTGCGCGAGGAGAGGCTGGAGACGGTGCTTCCGAATCCGCCCAAGGTCACTGGTGGAGAGGTCATCGTCCACAAGACGAACGGAGCGGTTCGGGCGTAACACCCCAACTTCGCTCGAGAAACTAGGAGAAGGCCCGCGCCTGCGGGCCTTCTCCGCGTCTACGCCCTGAAGAGCGCCCCGCTTCCGATCTCGGTAGCTCATCCCGCTTCGACCTGCCGTGTCTAGCTTGTGTCCGAAGCTCGCGTCAGGGAGCGACCTCGAGCAGCTCCTCGCGGTAGGCAAGTGCCACGGCCTGGATCTGGCTGTGGACGCCGAGCTTCCGGAGGATGTTGGCGACGTGCGTGCCGACCGTCTTCCGGGAGATGAACAGCCGCTCCGCGATCTCGTCCTCCCGCCAAGAGCCGGAGCACCTCCAGCTCCCTCTTCGTGAGCTTCCCCGTGAGCGGCAGTGTGAGGGGTTGCGAGCGCCGGACGAGCGCCCTGACGCGCGTGAGGAGCTCGTCCGGCGCGTACGGCTTGACGATGTAGTCGTCCGCGCCCACGAGGAGCCCCGCGACGCGGTCGTACGACTCCGTACGCGAGCCCGACACGAAGACGATCGGAATCCCGCTTGTTGCCTCCCGCAGGGCTCGGCAAACCTCGTAGCCCGACAGGCTGCCGAGCGGGATCTCCAGCAGGACGACGCACGGCGTGGCCTCCTCGACCGCCCGGAGGACTTCCTCGCCCGATCCCACCTGGACGACGTCGTACCCGGCCGCCTCGAAGACGTGAGCGAGTTCCCGGCGCGCGGTCGCGTCCTCGTCGGCGATCACTACCGGGCCACAGTTCGCGGAGAGCGCCACAGACTTCCTTCCGCCCCCGGGACTTGACTTCTAGTACATGACCGCCCCCGGGGCAAGCATGTAGGGAGATCTCCCGACGAAAAGATCGGGAAACTCCCCGAGTTCGTTGCTTCACAAGCGCGGAAAGGAAGTCACCGGGAAGAGTCCGAGATTCCAGGGAGAGGGGACTGCGGTGAGCGACCAGACGGTAACCGTGCCGGCCGACGCGCCGGCGGCTGCGGAGACGGCGCAGCAGACCGCGACCGACACCACGGCGGAGGCTGCGGAGATCGCGACCGGAGCCGACACGACGGCGTCCACGACGGAGGCCGCCCCGGCGGTGGAGGAGGCGGCGAGCACGGACGCGGGGGCGACGGCGGCCGCGACGGAGACCGCGCCGGCGGGCGGTGAGGAGGCGACGCCTCCCCCGGCGGAGAGCTCTGCGGCTCCCGAAGCCCCTCCGGCGGCCGGCGAGGCCACGGCCGCCGCGCAGGATGCCTCGGCGGCAGCTGATTCGGCAGCGGGGTCAGTCGACGCGGCTGCCGCCAAGGCGAACGAGACGGCGAACGAAGCTGCGGCCACGGCCGGCGCCCAGGACGCATCGACTGCGACCGATGCCGCTGCGGGATCCGTCGACGCGGCTTCAGCGAAGGCCGACGAAGCGGCGGGCGACGCGGCCGCCACGGCCGGCGACACGGTCACGCCCGGATCGGGGTCGGCCGTGCCCACTGACCCCGTTGAATCCGTCCAGGACACCGCCGCGTCGACCATGAACGCGGTTGCCGACGGAACGGTCGCCGGGCTGGACTCGAACGAGACCGCGGCAGTCTCGAGCGCGACCGACACGGTCTCGGCCCAGGTCGGTGCCGTGACCGGTGGCGGGGGAGGGAATCCGCCGGCCGACTGGGCGACCGGTGGGCTCGAGCCGCTGACCGACATGCTGTCGCGGCAAGCTGATGCGCTGACCGGCTCCGAGGCATTGCCAGACGTGCTTTCGGGTCAGGTGGGGTCGTCGGTGGACGAGGCGACGTCCGCGCTCGGGACGGTGACCGGTGGCCCGGAGCCGCTCGCGGACACGCTGTCGAGGTCGACAGAGGAGTCTGCGAGCCTCGGTGGCCTGCAGGACGTGCTTTCGGGTCAGGTGGGGTCGTCGGTGGACGAGGCGACGTCCGCGCTCGGGACGGTGACCGGTGGCCCGGAGCCGCTCGCGGACACGCTGTCGAGGTCGACAGAGGAGTCTGCGAGCCTCGGTGGCCTGCAGGACGTGCTTTCGGG